>NZ_JABKBZ010000025.1:0-64855 GCF_013166635.1 Lentimicrobium sp. S6
AGGAGTGGATTTTACAGAGGATGTCACAAATATTCTGTGTTTTGGAGATAATAATGGAGCAATAGTGATAACTGGAACTGGAGGAACGCCCGATTATCAATACTCCATAGATGATGGTGAAAATTTCCAAAGTTTTAATGAATTTAATGGTTTATTAGCAGGAGAATATGTTGTAGTCATACGCGATGCGAATGCTTGTAGCAATTCACATATGGTCACCATAACAGAACCATTAGCCTTTTCATTCACTACAAATACTATGGATGCCACCTGTTTTGGAGAAGCCAGCGGAAGTATGGAGTTTATCCCAGATGGCGGAGTAGGTCCATATGAGTATAGTATTGATAATGGAGATACTTGGTTTACAGATAATCTATTTAATGATCTCTTAGCAGGAGATTATCAAGTCAAGGTCCGTGATGCCAATAATTGTGAACTTACTGAATTAGTTACGGTTAGTGAGCCTAGTTTAGGAGTGGATTTTACAGAGGATGTCACAAATATTCTGTGTTTTGGAGATAATAATGGAGCAATAGTGATAACTGGAACTGGAGGAACGCCCGATTATCAATACTCCATAGATGATGGTGAAAATTTCCAAAGTTTTAATGAATTTAATGGTTTATTAGCAGGAGAATATGTTGTAGTCATACGCGATGCGAATGCTTGTAGCAATTCACATATGGTCACCATAACAGAACCATTAGCCTTTTCATTCACTACAAATACTATGGATGCCACCTGTTTTGGAGAAGCCAGCGGAAGTATGGAGTTTATCCCAGATGGCGGAGTAGGTCCATATGAGTATAGTATTGATAATGGGGATACTTGGTTTGCAGATAATCTATTTAATGATCTCTTAGCAGGAGATTATCAAGTCAAGGTCCGTGATGCCAATAATTGTGAACTTACTGAATTAGTTACGGTTAGTGAGCCCAGTTCAGGAGTAGATTTTACAGAGGATGTCACAAATATTCTATGTTTTGGAGATAATAATGGAGCAATAGTGATAACCGGAACTGGAGGAACGCCCGATTATCAATACTCCATAGATGATGGTGAAAATTTCCAAAGTTTTAATGAATTTAATGGTTTATCAGCAGGAGAATATGTTGTAGTCATACGCGATGCGAATAATTGCACCAACCAACATGAAGTAACGATTACTGAGCCAGAAAGTGGAGTTGATTTCACAGAGATAGTAACAGACGTATCCTGTTTTGGTGAATCTACTGGTTCAATTCAATTAATAGCAAGTGGAGGGCTTAGTCCTTACAAATACAGTTTGACAGGGTCGGCACCTTGGCAGTTTTCTTCTTACTTTGGAGATTTAGCTGTAGGCGAATATCAAATGGCAGTAAGAGATGTTAACTTATGTGTTAGTACTCATGTTGTTAGTGTTTTTGAGCCTGAAAATGCCTTGACATTGGTTGTTAATAGTACCAATGTTCAGTGTTTTGGAGGCGATGATGGTGAGATAGAAATGATAGCTAATGGTGGAGTTATTCCCTATGAATACAGTATTGATAATGGAACAATTTGGCAAGGTTCATCTGTTTTTGATAACTTAGAACAAGGGAATTATAATGTAATGGTTAGAGATGCAAACCTGTGTCAGCAATCTTATGATGTTTTTATTAGTCAGCCTTCATCTTTACCAGAAGTGTTTTTTACTGGTTTAGATGCTGAATATTGTGAAGATATAGTAGAAGTTATTTTAACAGGAAACCAAGCTCCTGTTGGTGAATTTGAAGGGCTAGGTATTACTGATTTAGGTAATGGAACAGCAGTGTTTAATCCGTCTGAAGCTGGAGTTGGGGGACCGTTTGAAATTATTTATTCTTATTCCGATGCTTCAGGTTGCTTGAACTCTGAAAGTCAATTTACTTTGGTAAACGAAGTATTGACAGTTGATTTTACAGGGCTCAGTGCAGAATATTGTATTGATGCTTCGGTTTCTGTTTTAATTGGTAGTGAGGCTCCAGAAGGAAGTTTCTCTGGTCCAGGAATTACCGATAATGGAAATGGTACTGCTACTTTTAATCCTTTTGCTGCAGGAGAAGGCGGTCCGTTTGATATCCTTTATGAGTTTAATAGTGTAAGTTCTTGTTCCTCTCAAACAACTCACCAAACTATCGTTAATCCTCTTCCTGCAGTCTATTTTACAGGACTCGAAGATGCCAATTGTATAGGTGACCCTCCTCAAGTTTTAACTGGAAATCAGGCGCCAGGTGGAATGTTTACCGGTCCAGGAATAGTTGATAATGGAGATGGGACCGCTACATTCGATCCCAATATTGTTGGGTTAGGTGGTCCATACACTATATTTTATGAATACTCTGATGCAGTAGGGTGTTCTAACTCTTCAAGCCAGTCTACTACGGTTTATAATATTCCAAACGTAAGCTTTACGGGTTTAGCATCTGATTATTGCGAGGGAGCTTCTGAAATATTAATTACTGGGAACCAAGCCCCAAATGGTGAATTTAATGGTCCTGGTATAGTTGACCAAAATGATGGGACAGCCTACTTCTATCCTGTTCTTGCAGGAGTTGGAGGACCTTATCATATTACATATATCTACCAGAACAGTAATGGTTGTTCGGCCATTGATGAACAAGAAACAAATGTTGTTGAGCTTCCTGTTGTTACTTTTAGTGGTTTAGAATCTTCCTATTGTATTAATAATACAATGGTTGATTTAGTAGGGAATTTTGCTCCTGATGGGGAATTCTCTGGTCCAGGTATTCTTGATAATGGAGATGGTACTGCTGTTTTTGATCCTGCTATAGCAGGAGTAGGTGGAGTCTATGAAATCAAATATGAATACTCCAGTCCACAGGGCTGTTATGGTGAAGAGATACAGAATGTAGAAGTATTTGATATAGATGTATTAGAAATCATAGGGCTCAATGTCAATTATTGTTCACAGGATCCTCTTGCTGAACTCATTGGAAATATGGCCCCTTTTGGATCATTTACTGGTTCTGGTATAATAGATAATGGTGATGGAACCGCTAATTTTAGTCCTTTGCTAGCAGGGGCAGGAGGGCCTTATGATATTATGTATTTCTATACAAATGAAAATAACTGCTATTCAGAAACAACGGAATCAACTATTGTTGACTTGACTCCTCAGATTAGTTTTACTGGATTAGGGAGCGTTTATTGTATTGATTCTGATCCCATTACAATAACTGGAGATCAGCCAGATGGAATTTATTCTGGACCTGGGATATTAGATAATGAAGATGGTACGGCAATATTTAATCCTTCAGATGCTGGAGCAGGTGAAAACCATGAAATTATTTATAGTGTCACCTCAAGTGAGGGGTGTTATGCAGAGGATCTTCAACAAGTTAATGTGGAAGGGTTGCAAGAATTGAGTTTCGATGGGTTGGAATCAGATTATTGTTTTACCAATCCCGCATCAATTATTACTGGCAATATGGCTCCATTAGGAACATTTATAGGACAAGGAATTATTGATAATGAAGATGGTACTGCTATATTCGATCCTCAAGTAGCAGGAATAGGAGGGCCATATATCATTACTTATGAGTATCAAACAGGAGTATGTGAGAATATTTATGAGCAAGAAGTGACTGTTTTTAGTTCAACAGCTGTAAGTTTTACTGGGCTTGATGAAACCTATTGTAAGGTTAATACTGAATTTATTTTAACAGGAAGCCAGGCGCCAAGTGGATATTTTACTGGCGAAGGAATTATCGATTATGGTGATGGAACTGCCTCTTTCAACCCCTCTATTTTAGGTTCAGGTGGGCCATTCGGTATTAGTTATCATTTTGAAAATGAAAATGGATGTATTAGCTATGTGGAAGAATTTACAAATATTGTAGATGGTCCAATTGCTTCTTTCGATTATTCACTAGGAGGATGTGTTGAGGATGCCATCTTTGTTGATCAGTCTACTTCAACGAATGGTGATATTATTAATTGGAGCTGGGATTTTGATGACCCAGATAGTGAAGGTTCTGATGTTTCTGATATTCAAAATCCATTGCATCAATTTGTCAGTAATAAATCTTCCTTTAATATTAAGTTAATTGTTGGAGATGAACAAGGTTGTTTAGATTCTATTGTACAACTTATTGAGCCTTTCTCCACTTCAACAATAAGGGGGCATGTTTATTCAAGTGATGGAACAGATATTACTGATGGATATGTCTTGGTTTATCTTCTTTCTGATGGCATTATTTCAACACAAGTTGATTCGGTTGGAATCGCAGATGATGGAAGTTTTGCTTGTGATGAAATGGCCACTTGTGTTGATTATATATTCCGTGCGTATGCTAATAGATCTGAGTATCCAGATGTAATGCCTCGTTGGCATATTGATGCTTATTTTTGGCTGGATGCAATTCCTGTTTCTCCAAATTGGGATGATATATTAGTGGATAATATTGATATCAATTTGTATCAAGTACCACTGCCTCCAGAAGGAACTTCAGGAATTGGCGGAGGAGTATATTATACCGGAGGAAAAGGCGAACCCGTTAAAAATGTGGATGTGGTATTGGAATTTGATGCTGCCGATGACAAAGGTGATGAAGTGGTTGGCTATAAGCCTACCGATGAATTAGGACATTGGGAGTTTGACAAGCTGGGGGAGGGGACTTTTAAAATCAGTCTCGATATTCCAGGTTTAAATATAGATTCTGTTTATACGGTAAGCATTTCTGCTCCAAATACTAATATTACCAACTTGGACTATTATATTGATCCTGAGCATGGAATATATATGGCTCCAACAGGATTAGATGAATTAGATGATCTAGGTTTTGGTAGTATCGGATTATTTCCAAACCCAAATTCTGGGCAATTTTATTTGGAGATCTTAAAGTCTGAAAATATTTCTAGGTTGGACATTAATTCCATTGAACTCTGGGATATGGAAGGAAGACTAATCAAAGATCTAGGTATTAAATTTAAAGGAGACCACTATTTAGCTCAACTCAATCTTTCAGATATTGAACCCGGCATGTATTTCATCAAAGTAAAAAACAAAGAGGAATTTGGTGTCGTGAAGTTTGTAATTCAGAGAAAATAAGAACATCATTCTATTCAGAAGCATATTGTCATTTTATGATGATATGCTTCTTTTAATTTCCGCGATTGCTTAGTTGTAATATTTTTGTATCTTTAATTGAACAAGAAAAAGCCTAGATGCTCAATACAGAACTAAAGAAAATTGTAGATTTTCTACATCAGGAAAAAGGGATTGATTTTTCGGGATACCGAGAAGCTATGCTGGAGCGAAGAACCCAAAAAAGATTACTCAATACGAAATGCAAGAATTATCATGAATATTTAAATCTTCTTATTCAAAACCCTCAAGAGCTTGACTTATTGATTGACGTCTACACCATTAATGTGAGTAGTTTTTTTAGAAATCCATTGAGTTTTGAAATACTAAGAAAAGAAATATTTCCTACCATTATCGAGCAAAAACAAGAAGAGTCTAAGTCGAATATTCGTGTTTGGTCAGCAGGATGTGCAAAAGGAGAGGAAGCCTATTCGGTGGCCATATTATTAAACGAAATTCAGGATAGAAAGAAAATATTTAACTCCATTTATTTTATTGCAACAGACCTAGATCCCAATGCTTTAAAAGCTGCAAAGCAAGCTGTATATACTGAAAGTAGTATAGAAAAGATCAAGCATGGTTTAGTAAAAAAGTATTTTCATGAGAAAGGAAATGCTTTTCGATTAGTTCCTATCATAAGAGATATGGTTCAGTTTTCGTCTTATAATCTGTTGAATATAAGGCAAAAACTACCACCAGAATGTATTTATGGTGATTTTGATATCGTCTTGTGCCGGAATGTTTTGATATACATGAATGAGAAGGAGCAGCATGTGATTTTTGAGAAGCTTTATCGTTCCTTAAGGCCCAATGGTTATTTAATTCTAGGAGAAGCAGAACTACCAATTGTTGAGTTTAAACATAAGTTTAGAAGACTAGGTCGTCATTGTAAGATATTTAAAAAGGTTCCTTTTTTATAGAATTAAGGAATGATAAAAACCTGATATATGAATAAGATTGTATTTAGAACTATAGGTGGTAGATTAACATTTTGGTTTCTATTTTTAGCACTGATTCCATTACTAGTTGGAATTCTAATTGCTTATAATATGCAAAGTAAAACTATTGAAAGAGAGACTTTCAATAAGTTGACTGCCGTTCGCGATTTAAAAGTTCGTGAATTAAATGCTTGGCTCGATGAAAGGTTAGGGGATGTCCATATTATTGCTGAGGATTTTGAAATTAGAGGGCTAGGCATAGCTTTTAATGCAAAGGAGACGAGTTTTGCTGATATTGAGAAAATGGAAAATGCATCTTCTATATTGAAAAGATACTTAGTGGCATTTAAGGATTATGAAGAAATATTTCTCATTAACGCTGAAACTGGTATCATTGAGGTTTCAACGAATCCTCAATTTATAGGCCTTAATAAAAGGACCAATAGTTATTTCACAAAACCATTAGAAACAGAGGGAATCTTTATCAAGGACATTCACTATTATGATCATTTGAATAAACCACAAATGTGTATTTCTATACCCGTTTATGATAAAGAATTCAAAACCCAAGTTTTAGCTGTATTGGTTGTCCGAATAGATTTAGAAAAATCCCTTTATCATTTATTAGAAAACAATACAGGGATGGGTGAAACAGGGGAGACGCTAATTGTAAATAAGAATGTTATTGCGCTCAATGATTTAAAATATGCAAACGATGCCATTCTGAAAATTAAAATTGATGCAGAACCTGCTGTTAATGCTGCCGCTGGTCATACAGGTATTACCAAGACTTTAGATTATAGAGGAGAAGAAGTACTTGCAGCTTATACCTATATTCCAAAGACAATGTGGGGGTTTATCTCTAAGCAAGATATGGTGGAATTAAACATGCCTATTAAAACTCTTGGACAGAACTATATTCTTCTTTTCTTTATTTCTGCATTAACTATTCTTCTTGTTGTTTTTTGGTTGAGTAAAAGAATATCTCAGCCCATTTCAAATATGTATAATGTATCAAAAAAAATAAAGGACGGTGATTATTCAGCTAGAAATACCATAACATCAGTTGATGAAATTGGTGCTTTAGGAACCGCGATCAATGAAATGTCAGATGCGATTGCCTCAAAAAATACAATTCAAAATGCAATTTCAAAGATAACAAGAGTGATGATCGGAAATAATTCTTTTGAAGAATTTACTGAACGACTGCTGGAACAATTATTGGAAATCACAAAATCGCAAATTTGCATAGTATATTCTTTTGATAGAGAGAGTTTTGAGTATAGGTATTTTACATCAATAGGTGCTAAAAAAGAATTGTTTAAACCATTTACAGTAGACGCTGCTGAAGGTGAATTTCATTCTGCGATTAAAAAGAAAAGTATAGTTTATCTCAATAATATTCCTGAAGAAACAAATTTTAAATATGTGACCAGCTTTGGACATGCACAGGTAAAAGGAATTATTACTATTCCTATAATTATTGATAAGGAAGTGATAGGGATTATCTCTTTGTCAAGCATATATGCTTATACACCAGTAGTTTATGAGATTCTCGAAACTTCTTGGCAGAGTATAAATATAGCTTATTCCAATCTATTGGCCAATCAAAAAACGCAGGTTTTAGCTCAAAGCTTATATAAGACCAATCAACAACTAGAGGCCCAAACTGAGGAATTACAAGACCAGACAGAGGAGCTTCATGATCATGCTAATGAATTACAAAGATCAGCCCAAGAGCTACATGAGCAAAATGTAGAACTCGAAGCGCAAAGGAAACAAGTGGAGTCTGCCAATCAGTTAAAAAGCGAATTTCTATCAAATATGAGTCATGAACTCAGGACTCCTCTAAACTCAATAATGGCACTCTCTCGCGTACTCATTATGCAGGCAAAAGATAAACTTAATACAGAAGAAAATAGTTATCTGGAAATAGTGGAACGAAATGGAAAGCGACTACTAGATTTAATTAATAACATCCTCGATTTATCAAAAATAGAATCAGGGAAAATGGATATAGCAGTATCCTCTATTTCACTCAAGACCCTTATACAGATGATAGTGGAAAACATTCAAGGCTTGAGTGAAGAAAAAGGGATAGCTATTGCTTTGAACATCTCAGAAAATTTCCCAATGGTAGAAACTGATGAAGCAAGGTTACATCAGGTATTACTTAATATTGTCGGAAATGCGGTGAAATTTACAAATGAAGGAAGCATAGGGATTCATGTAATTGAAGAATCGGGTAGAGCTTGTATAGCAGTTAGTGATACAGGAGTTGGCATACCAAAGGAAATACTTCCTCACGTGTTTGATGAGTTTAGGCAAGCAGATGGAACTTCATCCCGGCAGTTTCAAGGTACTGGTTTAGGTCTAGCCATTGCTCAAAAATTAACGGGTATTCTAGGTGGAGAGATAAAAGTAGAAAGTGTTTTAGGTAGTGGATCCATCTTTACCATTTGTATACCTATTAAATGGGATAATATAGAAATGGTTCAGCCTGTCGAAAAACTAAACTTAGAAGTATTTGAGGAGGCTAAAAAAACAATACTGGTGGTTGATGATGAACCTAAAACAATAGCTGAGATATCAAATTCTTTACAGCAAAGTGGATATGATGTCATATCTACAACTTCTGGAAAAGAAGCTATTCGTTTGGCAAAAGAGTATCAGCCTTTCGCCATTACCCTAGATGTAGTGATGCCAGAGATGGATGGTTGGGAGGTCTTACAAGAATTGAAGAATGATTTTTTAACAAAAGATATTCCCGTTATTATTGCTTCCGTCTCTAATGATCAGGAAACAGGTTTTGCTCTGGGTGCAATAGGGTATTTAAATAAACCAGTTAATAAAGCAGCGCTAATATCTGAGATTTATAAATCTCATCATTATCCTAAAACCATTATGATTGTCGATGATAATGAATTTGAGTCAGAGCAATTGAAAAAGATGATTGAGAAGGAAGGTTTGAGTACAATCTTGGCATCAAGTGGTCCTAACTGCTTAAAAAGTTTAGAATTTAGCAGTCCTGATGTGATTATATTAGATTTGTTAATGCCAGAAATGGATGGCTTCGAAGTTTTAAATAAGATAAGAGCAAATAAAAAAACAAAAGACATCCCTGTTATCATTGTATCAGCTAAAGATTTAACGGCTCAAGACAAAGCTGATCTTAGTGGAAAGATTGAGAAGGTTTTCACTAAAGGCGAAGCTTCACAATCTGAATTACTAACTGAAATAAATAGAATTATAAATCAATTAGGAAAAAGCAATATTTCTACATCAACAAATACAAGTCAAAAAAGCATTTTGATAGTGGAGGATAATATTGAAGCCATTGCTCAAGTAAAAACGGTCTTGAAATCAGAAAATTATAAGGTAGAAATAGCGGTAGGTGGTCAAGAAGCTATAGAATTTTTAAAAGATAATACTCCTGATGGTATTATTTTAGATTTGATGATGCCCAAGGTTGATGGCTTTATGGTGATGAGTTCGATTAGAGCAAACCTGAAATCGAAAAGCATCCCTATTATTATTTTAACTGCCAAGGATTTAAAACCTGAAGACTTGGCTATCATTAATGACCACCAAGTAGCGCAAATTATACAGAAAGGAGATATTAATATTGAAGGGCTATTAGCAACAGTTAAAAAGATGATATATCCTATGAGTCATGACAGTCAAGTGACTCAAAAATATGAGTTGGTAGAAACAAATGGGAAGCCTCATGTATTGATTATTGAAGATCACTTAGATAATATGATAAGCATAAAAGCAATTCTTGGAAACAGATATCATATTTCTGAGGCTGTGGATGGAGCTAGAGGAGTGGAGATGATAAAATCATTGAAACCTGATATGGTTTTATTAGATATGTCTTTGCCCATAAAAAGTGGTCAGGAGGTGTTAGCAGAAATTCGAGCTGATGCAAAGACGATAGATATCCCAATTATTGCAGTCACAGCAATGGCCATGAAAGGAGATAAAGAGCGATTTATAGAGATGGGTTGTAGCGGCTATGTTTCAAAACCAATTGATGGAGAAAAGCTTCTACTCGAAATTAAAAAATATATATAAAGTGGGTGAATTATCATCAATAATTCTTTGGGTAAAAAAAAAAATGTGTATATTTATACATCGTGCAAAACCATTAAAAAAAATTTAGAGTAGTTTTTGAGAGCGCTCAATTAAAATAGACTGATGAAAAAGATTCTAGCCATAGATGACCAACATGATAATCTCGTGATTATTAAAGCGGTAATTGTGAATAATATACCAGGATGTGAGGTATACACTGCTTTGTCAGGTCATGACGGAATTGAATTAGCAAAAGAAATCCAACCCGATGTTATATTGCTAGATATCATTATGCCAGTATTGGATGGTTATGCCACTTGCGAAATTCTTAAAAGATCTGAAGAAACTAAACATATCCCTGTGATTATGATTACTGCTATTCGAACCGATTCTAAAAGTAGGATTAGAGGTTTGAATATGGGAGCAGATGCGTTTCTGTCTAAGCCTATTGATGCCATAGAATTTACTGCCCAAGTGAATGTGATGCTTAGAATAAAAGCAGCCGAGGATAGATTAAGAGATAAAAATAAAGATTTAGAAAAAATCATTGAGAAGCGTACTTTTGAGCTGGTAGAAAGCGAAAGAAAATATCGTTCTCTATATGATTATGCCCCCCTCCCATATCAATCTTTAAATGAGGATGGTACCCTTTGCGATGTAAATCCAGCCTGGTTAAGTACTTTAGGATATACCCGCGATGAAGTGTTAGGTAAAAGTTATGCAGACTTTTTAGATCCTATTACTCGCAAAACATTTGAAAGTAGCTTCTCAGCATTAAAAAGTAGAGGTTGGGCAAGTGGTGTTCATTTTAAATTACAACATAAAGATCAATCCTTTATCGATGTTTCTTTAGAAGGAAGTGTAGCCTATAATAAAGATGGGAGTTTTAAACAAACTTATGGTGTTTTTCAAGATATCAGTCAAAGGATGAAGGCAGAGAAGGAGAATGCTAAGCTGAATGCAGCTGTTAGGCAAAGCCCTTCTATTATAGTTATAACTGATACTGAAGGGAAAATAGAATATGTAAATCCTAAATTTTCTGAATTAACTGGTTATTCTTTGGAAGAATGCATAGGGGAATTACCTTCCTTATTGAAGACTGGAGATCTTGAACCCGAGATTTTTAAAGATTTGTGGAAAATGGTGAAGTCCGGAAAAGAATGGCATGGTGAGTTTCATAATAAAAAGAAAAATGGGGAATTATTTTGGGAAAAAGCCACAGTATCGCCAATTATAGATGAAAATGGTCATATCATTAACTTTTTAAAAGTGGCTGAAGATATTACTGAGAAAAAGAAGTATGAAAAAGTACAAAAGGTGTTATTTAATATTTCTAATGCTGCCAATTTAAATAATAACCTAGCTGAATTTATAGGAATCATTCATAAGGAACTGGAGAAAATAATTGATACTACTAATTTTTATGTGGCTTTATATGATGAAGAAAAAGATTATTTTACTTTCCCCTTCTATTCCGATGAACAAGACCAATTTCACAAAGTACCTGCAGCTAAAACCCTTACTAAATATATTATTAAAACCAATCAAACCTTAATGGTTGATGCGGTATTGAATCAGAAATTGAAAGAAGAGGGATTTATCAATGATATGGGTTCTGTTTCCAAAATCTGGTTGGGCTCACCATTGGTAGTGGAAGGAAAAGCTATAGGAGCTATTGCAGTTCAGAGTTATACAAATGAAAATGCTTTTAATAAGTCCGATGAGGAAATGTTCTCTTTCATTGCCGAACAAATAAGTATCTCCATTAATAGAAAAAACATACAAGAGAAGCATGCAAGAAGTGAAACTAGGTTTAAAAGGTTATTCGAAGATTTGGGAGATGCTATTTTTGTGACCAGGGTTGGAGGAAACCATGGTGGTCAGATACTAGAAGCAAATTCGGCAGCATCTCAGCAAACAGGTTATTCTCGCGATGAGCTTTTAAGTATGAATATTTCTCAAGATATATATGTGGATGGTAGTTGTGATTATAATGTGCAAGATATGGAAATATCCCTGTTAAAAGGGAATACCATTAAGACCATTGAAAAGAAAAGAAGAAAGAATGGTAGTGAATATTGGACAGAGATGATTGTGACCCCCATCGAATTTCAAGATGTAGCAGCAAGTATTTCTATTAATAGAGATATCACAGATAGAATCGAAACAGAAGCGCAATTAATAAAAGCTTTAGCAAAAGCGGAGGAGTCTGATCGATTGAAATCTTCCTTCTTAGCCAATATGAGCCACGAAATAAGAACACCTATGAATGGCATAATGGGTTTTACGAGTCTTTTAATGGATGAGAATATTAGTTTAGGGGAGGTCAAGGAGTTTTCTTCTGTGATTGAAAGATCGAGTCAAAGACTATTAAATACCATCAATGATATTATGGATATCTCCAGAATAGAGTCCGGACAAGTGGATAATCAGTTAGCAAACGTGAATATTGGTGAGCAAATGGATGATATTCATCGCTTGTTTGGTCTAGAAGCAGAATATAAAGGCTTAAAATTCATCATGAATAAAGGCTTTGAAAATAAGGACTCTGTAATAAGAGTGGATGAGGATAAACTCTATTCCATTATCACAAACCTGATTAAAAATGCCATTAAATTTACCGAAACCGGAAGTGTGGAGTTTAGTGCAGATAAAAAGACCAATGGATTTTATTTTAAAGTGAAAGACACTGGAATTGGTATTCCCAAAGACAAGCAAGAAAGTGTTTTTCATAGATTTGTACAGGCCGATCTAAGTTTATCGAGTAAGTATGAAGGAGCTGGTTTAGGGCTTTCCATAGTAAAGGCTTATTTGGAAGTATTAAGTGGGGAAATTCGTTTAGAATCTGAAGAAGGCAAAGGAACTACTTTCTATGTTTTTGTTCCCTTTCAATAAGGATTTTGTTGGAGAAAATCTTATTTGTCAGCAGATAAGCACCAGGTTTAGATGTTTCCCACTTCCAACTTCTGACTTCTAACTTCCCACTTCCCACTTCCAACTTCCTCCTTAGCCATTCCATTTGCGTCTAGATTTCTTTTCCCCTTGTTGCTTTTTAGCTTGTAAGCGCCTTTCCTTTGAGGCTTTGGTGGCCCTGGTTTTTACTCTTCTTTTACGAGGAGTCAATACTTTGTTGATCAACTCGTAGAACTTCTCTATCGCAATTTCCTTGTTCTGTAACTGACTCCTGCTGGCTTGTGAAACTAAAATAAATTCTCCTTCTTGGTTGATAAATCTTGAAAGTTTCTCCAGAATAATCTGTTTATGCTCCTCTAAAAGTAATTCTGATTCCCTAATAGAAAACCGAAGTTCGGCCTTAGTATTCAGCTTATTTACACTTTGTCCGCCAGGCCCACTGCTTCTGCTAAAGGAGAATTTTATTTCTGTATCTAAATGTCCAAAGGGGATGTATTTATAGTGATGCATGGTTTTTGTTTTTGCAAATTTAGGGAAATTAGTGTAATCATACTTTACTGTTCACCTTGAGAAGCCAAAAAGCTATTATTGGTTTGTGATTCGAGACTTAGATTTCCAGTTCAAGTCAACGAGCAAGATTAGGAAGAGTTATAAAAAAAAGGGAAGAAAAGATCAAAAATGAAGATTAAAAAATAGGCACGCAAAATAATAACAGATACATAACTGATGTAGGTGGAGTTGGTGGTTTATACGATTCTTAAAAGCAAAAAAAACCGCTAGAAATTAATCTAACGGTTTTTCTTTTAAAGTGATCCAGACAGGACTCGAACCTGTGACCCGCAGCTTAGAAGGCTGCTGCTCTATCCAGCTGAGCTACTGGACCATCTTTTTGCGGGTGCAAAGATATATTTTTTTCTGGAAAGAAAACTATTTCTTCCTATTTTTTTAAATAAATCATTTTTTCTGCTTTCTTCATATCCTTGCCCTTTAGTTTTATAAAATATAAACCACTGGATAATTGTGATTTAAGTGATGATGAAATGGAAATGTTAAATTCATTATCGCCTTGTGAAATTTCTTGACTTCCGAGGCTCCATGATTTTCCCGAAGCTGTTTCCACCAATACTAAATCTACTCGTTCTTCTGAATTCCAAGTGGTATTGATTTGAATATCATTAATGATAGGATTAGGGCTGATGCTAAATGAATTAGACTCCTCAGAAATCAGATTGTCATTTTCTGGAATAGACACCGTTCCGTCAATTCCACCGCTATAGCAGCTCACCAAACCATCTCTATCTCCTACTACCATTTCTATGGTGTAATCTCTACAAGCGTCATCGGTGCTGCATAAGGCATCAATAGGAGAGGCGGCAGCTTTTTTACTCATCTCATCACCAGTGGCACCATCTAAAAAATAGGAGTAATTATTGCTAAACAAAGAACCCACCATCACATCGTTAAATCCATCTTCATTTAAATCATTAGCCACAGCTACATTCCACGACTTGTCATCTAAATTGGCTGACCAAACAGCATCAGCAGTATATCCATCAATAAGATAGGTGTTGGTTGATGAGCTGGCAATTAATATATCATCGAAGCCATCCTCAGAAATATCTCCAAGGTTTAAAAGTCGAAGGATGAGATTATTGCCTATGCTACCATTTTCTATTTCATTACCATTGGTGGCATCAAGGAAATAATACTGTCCGCTAAAATCACCAGCCATGATATCAGGAACATTATCATTATTCAAATCTCCTAATGGAGCTAAAGCCCAAACAGAGGTTCCATTTACATTAAAATCCCATTCTATTTGTCCATTGCTGCCATCAATTCCAAATACTTTTCCTTGGGTTTCTGCATTATTACTTCCGCCACCAATCACATCAACTTGACCATCACCAGTAAAATCTTCAACGGCAATCACACCAAAGCCAGGCCCATTTAAAGCACATCTCCAAATTTGCTCACCTGTGCTTCCATCTATCAAGAAAATACATTTTGGGCCCACATCGTTGGCATCGTCTCCAACTGCAGCTAAAGCGTCGTTTATACCGTCTCCATTTACATCTTTTTGACCGTAGACTTGATAAACCCAACCACCATCACCAATCACATTGGTTTGGAATTTCCATAAGAGATCTCCTGTTTTAGCAGAAATACAATTGATAGAACGATCACCTCCAGTTGTACCAATAATAAAATCATTATAACCATCCTCATCCACATCATCCAAATAATCGATTCCATTTTGCTGATATACATTTCCCGAATAGATTTCTGTAGTCCATATAACATCTGCCTCACCAGAACTATTTCCATTGAGGCATATTACTTGATTATTTTCTGCACAAATAATCACATCCCCCACATTATCACCTGAAACATCTTCTATACCCAGCATGGCCTTAGGGCTTTGATCGTAGCCATCCGTTATTTGATGACTCCATAAAAGGCTTCCTATTCCATTGTCAGTATTTATAGCATTGGCGCTAAATTCAATGATAGGTGGGTTCCCAGATGTATTTGTTGAGATAAACAATTCGGTACTAAAATCACCTTCGTTTTGAGGGAAAAACCAAACTCCAATGTCTAAAGTATCCAGAGAAGGAATAGCTATAGGCGTAGTTATGTATTCATCTATATAAAAGGCCGCATTATTAAAATAGATTTCGTCAATGACAAGGTTTTCATTTCCAGTATTCATCACTTTAATATAGCGACGGGTGCTGGCAAATTTTCTGACATCATCAAATGCTAAGTTTTCATCATCATAAGCTATTAATGGACCATCGTAAGTGGATTGTCCGAAAATATGAATTTCAATTTCCTGATTTACGGGATCGTTAGTCGTGAATTCTTGAATCAAATCAATAATTCCAGCTTCAATAAAATCCACTGAAATACTAATAGTTTCACTTGAGGAGGGTGCTAAACTTAATGTTTCTGGCAAGCCAGTTAGTTCTATAATATTCCCACCCATTCCAGTCAAATCACCTAAAGTGAAAATACCTTCACTTCCGCCAGTATTAGTAAATTCGAGTTCAAATGTAGTATTGGAGTCAACGAGTTGGTCTCCCAAATTAATATTCTGTGCTTGTATGTCGAGAACAGGATTCCCACCTCCGCTTAGATTTATCTTATAAAGGGTAGAGTTAGCTTGAGATGGGCCTGTGACATACCAAAGGTATGTTCCATCAAAAACCACTCCAGTGGGCTTAATTCCAACGCTTTCGTGGCTTTCTATCACTTGTCCAGCATCGTCTACTAAATAAAGCATATCAGCATCGTAATCTGCAATCCAAAAATCATCACCCATTTGACAAATGGCCCAAGGTTGGTCGTTTGGTGTGGAAAACTGCCCTAATTCGTTTCCTTCATCATCTACATGAAAAGCAGTGCCATTGGGATCGTAATAGGCATTCACCCAAAAGCTGCCATCCTCCATACTTTCTATTCCCGAAATATAGGTGGCTGGCAATTCAAAATTGCTGATGAAGTTTCCATCCATATCAAATTCAACGGCTAAGGCAGGATCATAGCTACCTTGTCGGTCTGTTGACCAGAAATGAGTTCCATCAAAACTTAATCCCAAAGCTTCTTCGATGGGAGCAATACATTGTAGCTCGTAGCTTCCATCTGCAGGATCGATTTTGAATATCCTGCTGTCATCGCCATCAGAACTATATAATCCGCTGTATAAAAATTCACCATCATAGGTGATTCCTCCAGCTTTTCCTGGGATTTCGTAGGTAGCAACTACGGTCCATTCATTGGTGCTCTTTTGAGCTAATAAGATGAATGGTAGTAAGATAAGGCTAAATAAGTATAGTTTTTTCATGTTGAATGATTTAATGATGGCTTAAAATTACAAAAAAATAGAAGATTTTTCGGCTAAATCCTATTTTGATGCGCTAAGAAAAGTGTATTTAAATTCCACAATGATAATATTTATGAAACTTTATCATAATATTAAGTTTTGATAGGTTCAATGTCGTTTCTGTTAATGTATGTGATAATCCCATATACCAGTGATATTGTTAATTTGGTATAAAAATCCTATCATCCTTTTTTGTGGAAAAAAGGATGCAAAAAGCCATCCCAAACAATTGCCTCCCCGCCTCTTATAGAGTATTGATTTGTCTACCAAAGTAGAAAACTAATGACCTTATAATCCAATCTCCTATCTGAATTTAAAAAAAGTTGTTTCTATTTAAAATTTATTCGATGTCATTACTTTAAAAGCCATGGCCCTTTGCTGACAAATCAAATATTCAATAATTCCCCCATGAACCGCCCCCAGTTTGGGAAAGGCCTGCCCACTGTCTTCGAGAACAAATTATGCTTTGAGTATTAATACCTGATTTTATAATGAAGAAAGTATATTTGAGTCTATTTTGTTATGAACTAGAAATCAGTTAAAGATTTTGAATTCAATCACGCAAAATTTATAAAGACTTCCAGCGGAAGTCTACATCCGCCTTGTCAGGAAGTCGTTAAGCGGAGCAAATGGCTTGTAGGAAATAAAAACAATATTGTTTGACGCTCGTTAGTGAGCATTCGCAGAATGTCACTATAAGGAGGAGTTTATTGTTTTTCCGAAAAGCCATTTGTGGAGTAGACTTGCTGATACAGTGGAGGTTTTGCTGCACTTTTTAAAAAGTGTAATAGAATAATTCTGCTAAACGGATTTCAATTTCAGAAGACAAATATCATTGTAAAAGAATCCTCAAAAACTCGATAAACTCAAATCTATAGTCTATTATTAGCCTAAGTGCAATGTATAATCTTGTATAGGGAAATTGATTCTATTCGGATTCTATTACACAATCATATTCCAGCGCATCAAAATAAGAAATAGCTGTTTTTAGCAGTGTAAATTATGTTAAAAAAAGATTGGCATGTGCTTTGTTGTGTTTGTAATTTTATAACTTTGCCCTTTAACTATTATTTTAACCCTTAAAACTTTTAAAAATGAAAAAGTTTCTATTATCCTTTGCACTCATCATGACTTTTGGACTAGGAGCCATAGCACAAGATGTTGCTGAGGCTACTGATAATCCAAATGCACCAGTTATCACTTTCGATGTTACTGATCATGATTATGGTACGATTTACCAGAATGCAGATGGAAATTGTGTATTTGTTTATACAAATGATGGAAAAGAACCTTTGATTTTATCTCGTGTAAAATCTTCATGTGGATGTACCATTCCTAAATGGTCTCGTCAGCCTCTAATGCCAGGTCAGTCGGATACTATTAAGGTGAAATATGATACTAAGCGATTAGGGTCTTTCCACAAATCAATTACTATTACTTCTAATGCTAAAACTCCAACTGTAGTTTTGAAAATTAAAGGTAAAGTATTAGCGCAGCCAGATACAGCTATGCCGACTAAAAATGTTGACAAGGATATGTCTCCTGTAAATAAATAATAGGTTTTTTACTTACTTGAAAACCAAAAAAATATAAGACCTTTGTCCTGACTTTTTAAGTCAGGATTTTTTTTTGATAATTGTTAATTAATACTTTGAAAATGCCAGGAATATCAAACAAAGGAAAATTGATGCCGGAGTCTCCCATCCGTAAATTAGTACCTTATGCTGAAGCAGCAAAAAAAAGAGGTGTAAAGGTTTATCATTTAAATATAGGACAACCTGATATTAAGACACCCGAAGTGGCTTTGGATGCCATTAGAAATTATGATGAAAAAGTGGTTGCTTATAGCCATTCTGCTGGTCATCAGCAATATCGCGAAAAATTAGCCGCTTATTATAAAAAGAATAATATTGGTGTAGATGCAGATGATATTATTGTTACTGCAGGAGCTTCAGAGGCTATTTTATTTGCTATTCAAAGTATTATGGACGAAGGTGATGAAATTATTATCCCAGAGCCTTTCTATGCCAATTATAATGGTTTTGCCACTAATGCTGGTGTAAAAGTAAAACCTATTTTTAGTGATATTAAAGATGGTTTCTCTCTTCCTCCAATTAGTGAGTTTGAGAAAGCGGTAACAGATAAAACTAAAGCCATCATGGTTTGTAATCCTAATAACCCAACTGGTTATTTATACAGCAAAGATGAGCTTGAAGTATTGAAGCAAATTGCTTTAAAATATGATCTTTATTTAATCGCCGATGAAGTCTATCGTGAGTTTGTTTACGATGGAGAAGAGCATTTTTCTGTGATGAATTTAGAAGGTTTAGATCAGCATAGTATCTTGATTGATTCTGTATCGAAAAGATATTCAGCTTGTGGTTTTCGTATTGGTTGTATGATTAGTAAGAACAAAGAAGTCATGGCAACGGCTATGAAGTTTGCTCAAGCGCGTTTGAGTCCTCCAAGTTTTGGTCAGGTAGCCAGTGAGGCTGCTTTAGAAACACCAATGTCTTATTTTGAGGAGGTTATTGAAGAATATCTTCTCAGACGTAATGTGGTTGTGGAGTCTTTGAATAAAATGGATGGCGTTTATTGTCCTAATCCTAAAGGAGCATTTTATGTGGTAGCTAAACTTCCTATTGATAATTCTGATAGATTCTGCCAATGGATGTTAGAGGATTTTGCTTATGAAAACCAAACTGTAATGCTTGCCCCTGCCAGTGGATTTTATAGTACTGAAGGATTGGGGAAAGACGAAATCAGAATCTCTTATGTCCTAAATACAGATGACCTCAAAAGTAGTATGATAGTATTAGAAGAAGCTTTAAAGGTATATCCTGGAAGAGTATAAACTATAAAAACATATTTGAAAAAAATCGGCAAACAACTTTGTCGATTTTTTTTTGTCTTTATTTTGTAGTTTTACGCTATCAAAAACAAATTATTCAACATATAAATTCCGATTTATGAAACGATTAGTTCTTTATTCCTTCTTGTTTTTACTGTTTTTTAGTGGAAGCAATGCCAGTTTAGAATTGGCTTATAAACCTATTTATATTAGTTATGCTGAAGCCAAAACAGTAACTTATCTTCCTGCTCAAGAGATGAAGAATCAAGGAAAAATATATATTAAAGATCAGTATATATTTATTGGTGATGTGGGGCTGGGTGTTCATGTGATTGACAATAGTGATCCCGCAAACCCTCTAAAAATTGGTTTCTTACAGATTTTGGGTAATCATGATATTTCCATTAAAGGAAATTCTCTTTATGCGGATAATTTGGAAGATTTAGTGACCATAGATATCAGCAATATTTCTAATCCAATTCTGACCAAAAGAATAGAGGATGTTTATCAGACCAACTATTCTAAATATCCACCGAATGTACCCTATGGTACTTATTTCGAATGTGTTGACGAGTCGAAAGGATTTGTAATGGATTGGGTGCAAACAGAAGTGTCAGATCCTAAATGTTATACCACCAATTAATAGAAATTATCATGAAAAATATGTTTATCATTTTTGTATTGGCTATAGCCATAATGGCTTCTTGTACTAAGGATTCTTCCACTTCTAGCGAGTCGGGTGTTCCAACGGGGGGTGATACTCAAGGACAAGGCGGAAGCATGGCCAAGTTTAGTATTTCTGGCGACCATTTGTTTTTAATCAATGAGTATTCTTTAAAAGTATATGATCTTACCAATACAGCTGAACCCCAATTTTTAAGTCAGTTGAATGTGGACTTCGGAATAGAAACCGTTTTTACTTTAGAAGAGCACCTTTTTATTGGCTCCATCAATGGAATGTATATTTATGACATCAGTAATCCTGCAAATATCAAATACCTTTCTTTCTACCAACATATCACCAGTTGCGATCCTGTTGTGGCTAATGATACTTTGGCTTTTGTGACCTTAAACAGTACCAGTTCTTGTAATTGGCAATCAGGAGTTAATAGATTAGATGTTTTGGATATTAAGAATAAAGAATACCCTAAGCTATTAAGTTCTCAGGTTTTGAGCGGCCCCAAAGGGCTTGGCTTATACCAAAACTATGTTTTTGTTTGTAATAGTGGAGATGGAGTTGAAATCTATGATTATACCAATCCATATTCTTTAGTTTGGGCTGGAGGTATCAGTGGTATTGATGCTTATGATGTGATTATTAGAGAAGACAGAATGTTCTTGGTAGGGCAAGATGGGCTATTCCAATATGATATCAGTGATGTACATGATATTGATTTGATTAGCAATATACTATTTCAATAATTGGAGATAAATGGAACTATTTTATGGATTATTTAAGGTTTTATGACCTTCCATTCTTCTATTGAAATAGTATTATTGAGTACCTTTAGCCTTACAACATAAGCTCATGAAACGAATTGCGTTTTTAATATGTATTCTCTTTATTCCTGTAATTTTCTCTTATGCTCAAGAAGAAATTTGGGGCTATCATTCTCTTGCCGGAAGCGAAGGAGGAGGGATGATTTTTACTGTAGACCCTGAAAATAAAGAGGTGGAAACTATCCATCGCTTTGGGCATGGTTACATAGAATATGATGCGCCCACAAATCCAATTTTTTTTGAAAATGGAAATGGACTTTTATATGGTTCCATTGAGGAGCAATTATATTCATATAATCCATCCAGTCAAGAAATAATAGTCTTACTAGATTCCTTAGATTTTGGGAAATTAGTAGCCATTGATGAAGATTATATTTATGCTACCCGATTAGGTGATACTGTAGTTGATGTATTTGCTTATGATATTCAAAATAACACGCAAGAGTGGCTCCTAGCCATTCCTAAATCCCAAGGATATGAGCATAAAGGATACTGGACTAAACTTGATAATGGTAAATTCTATACTTTGACGAGATATGGTGGTCTTGAAGGTAGCGGAGCTTTGATTGAGATTGATGTGGAGAATGCAAGTTCGAGAAAATCCATTGATTTTGGAGAAGCCAAAAATCCAGAAGGAAGTTTAAAGGTTCACGCAAATGGTTTTACCTATGGAACTACTGTTAATGGAGGGGGAAATGGCGATGGCGTGGTTTTTAAATTAGATCCCAAAGGAGATAGTTATATCATTGAAGCTTCATTCAGTAATGAAACTGGACGAAAACCCAAAGGAGAAATGTTTAAGGCCAGTGATGGGAATTTTTATGGTGTTACGGCTTATGGTGGTGAGCATTCTGGGGGAACTATTTATAAATTTAACCCTTTAACATCAAGTATTCAAGCCTTATATCATATCTCTGCTTATTCATCGGAATTTTTAAATCACGAGTTTGATGGATATTTCACCCAATTAACAGATTATAAACTAATTGGTGTGCTGAAGAATAGAGATGAACAAGGTAAAGGAAAGATATTTAGCTTTAATCTTTTAACTAGAGTGTTAGAGGTATTAGTAGATTTTAATGATTTGGATGCGAGTATTCCTTATGGTAAAATTCATGCTTCCGAAGGTCGTTTCTTGGGCTTATTTCAGGGGTTTCAAAATCACCAGTGGGGAGGGATTTATAATTATGATCCTATTCATAAAGAAATAGATGTTTTGAAAATGTTTGGTAGAAATGAAAGCGCTATCGAAGGTCAAAATCCCAATTGGATGTGCCAAGGAGAGGATGGACATATTTATGGGATGACTGGATATGGAGGCAAAGAAAATAAAGGTATATTATTTCAGATTGATCAGAACAGTCATGAGTTTACCAAGAAACTGGATTTAGCAGAAATTGGCTTTGATATTAATCCTTATGCAAATGGTTTTAGTGTGGGAAGTGGTAAAATTATCGGGATTTCTACTGTAAGCACATCAAAAGAAACTAAAGATTCTAGAGGAGCTTTTGTATTCGAGTATGACTATATGCAGAATCGATTAAAGAAGATATATGATATCGATTTATTGTATTTTGGAAACTCTGAACCTAAGATGAACAGCAATGGCAATATTTATTTCAATCGTTTTTTTAATTTCTATGAATATAATTATTATAAAAATGAAATGATAGAATCTCAAGTGCCAGATTTGGAGTATGTAAGAGATTTGATAGAGTATTTACCCAATGTTTATGTGGGTAGCTGTAGTGATGGAGGTACTGCCACTGATGACTGGACTTATGGTATGCTATTTACATGGAATAAAGAAACCAATGAAGTCAATCGCATTTTTGATATGAATAGATTTTTTCCAACAAATTCAAACCCTGCCACTCCTCGAAACAACTTATTTTGTGCCAGTAATGGACTCGTCTATGGTGATTTTATGAGTAATGAAGTGAAAATCTCGTGGGAGGAACCTTATGCTTATGATATTCATAAAGATAGTTTATTGGATTCTTCACCTTTTTCCACTGAGATTAATAATTATACTAGAAATTCGGTAATTGAAGATTTCTCTAATCGTTATCTTATACAGAACAGACGAAGAAGTGGTACAGAGATAGGGGATATAGGAATATATGATGCTCATTTGGGAGATCAAGTTTTCATTATACTAGAAGAATCACCTTTTTATTATGAATATTGGGAAGATGATATAGAAGAAACCAATGCTCCATTTGATTTTATTTCAAGAGTAAATTTAATCAGAACAGAAGAAAAAGACGATAAATATTATTGGACAGGAGAAAAAGATACAGTCTGGTATAATGAGAGTAACTGGTATGGAAGTAAAACACCAGAATCTAAAGCCAATATAGTAATTACGCCTAGTGCTCCCCGATTTCCTTGGATAGATACTATTGTAGATATTGGTAGTTTGGAAATTATGGCAGAAACAAAACTTACGCTAAGCCCTCAAGGACAGTTGACATGTGAAAGCATTATTGATAAAGGAGATTTTCTCTTACTAGCCAATGATGAAAACAAAGCCTCATTTATTCTAGAAAATGGGGAGGAACAAAAAGGTGGATTTACTTATCAATACCAATCCAGTAAAGCACAAATAGATTATATGGGATTACCCATTAAAGAAAGTACTTGGTTTCACTTGGATAGCATTACAGCCTTTGGCTATGAGGAGGGTGATGATGAATATTTTCTTCCTATTGAAGATTCTTCCTATTTATTTCAAGCCATGAATCCTTATATCTTAGACTTGGATAGTGGACAAGTCATCCATTTCAAAGGAGAATCTAATTGGGGAGATATGCATTATACTTTCCATGAAAATCGCTTCTATAGTTTGGCAAACCCATATCCCAGCTCTTTCAACTGGTCCCAACTCGATTTCACTCATCTTTCTCATCCTGCTCTTTATAGATTTAACATGGAGGAGGATCAATTTGAAACTTATATCGATGGTTTAGGAGATGCCCATCCTCTAATTCAACCTTTAGATGTGTTTTGGGTATATGCAGAGCAAAACGAGCAAATGGATTTCCTGAATGCCGATAGAATACATGCTTCTGGGTTTCAAGAAAACCTAAATATCCGCGACCATGTTTTGAAACTAAAAGTAGATAGTAAAAATGGCTCCGACTATACCTATATCAGTTTCAATCCAAGCTCTAGTCCTGATTTTGAATATGATAAAGATGCGCTGAAGATCATGCCTCATCGAAACAACCGTCCACAGATATTCACTTATGGCGGAGAAAAAGAATTGGGCATTAATCAGCTTCCAGATACCACCATGATGGACTTATCAGTAAAATGCCAATCAAATGGAACTTTTACCATCAGCATAGATAGCAATATGGGCTATGATTATCTCATACTTGAAGATTTAATTTGGAATAAAAGAATCAACCTCTTAGAGGAGTCTTATACCTTCGACTATTTCACCAGCGATGGAAATTATCCTTTCAAATTATATTTCACCGATTGGGTGTTACAGCCCGTGGAGGAAGGAGATATTGAGGTTTATTATTACCCAGAAAGTATAGTGGTCCGTAGCCGAAAGATGATCAAACAAGCCGATATTATTTTCTACGATCTAGCCGGAAAAGCAGTAATGACCTATACAGAAAATGACTTCTTCAAATTTGAAAAAGCCATTTCATTACCCACTGGGCATTATATTGTTCAAGTTCGCACGGATGATGTGGTGAAGAATACTAAAGTCTTGATTCGACGTTAAGATTTAATCAAAGTTTTCCAACCACTTCATGCGCTTCCCACTTCCCGCTTCCAACTTCAGCTTCTCCCTTCCGACTTCATGCTTCCCACTCAGTCAATCTCCTGATTTAACCAAGATTCAATTTCTGAAACTCTACTGGTAAAGGTGATAATCTTTCCTTCAGTATCCAATAACATCATAAATGGAACACTCGTTATTCCATAGGTGGTGGCTACCTTTGAGCTGAAAGCATCCTCATCAATAAGTTGAAGATAGGTGAGCTGATCTGCCTCAATAGCTGATTGCCAGTTCTCAGTATTTTCATCTAAACAAACTCCCATGAACTGTACATTCTTATCCATATACTTGGTGTATAAGGCTTGCATTTTGGGGTTTTCTGTTCTACATATACTACACCATGCAGCCCAAAAATCCACTACTACATATTTCCCTCTTTGGTCTGACAGTTTATAGAAAGTTCCTGTCTCATCTGCTACACTAAAATCTGGGGCAATGGCACCAATTTTTACCGCTACTTCTGGAGTATCTGAATCCTCATCTTTTTTGCAGGCTTGGCTCGAAAATATCAAAGCAAAAGCCATAATCATTATGTTTATTTTTTTCATTATTTCTTGTTTTATCCTATTGGTCGTTCAAATGACGATATTCTTACTGAAAAAATCTAGTGTTTGGAATTTTTTTACATTTTTATAGCTTTAAGTCCACTCCGAAAAGCCTTTTTTAGCCACAATGGCTCAAAGACACAAAGATGCATGAAAATTAAAGCATTAATAGTAAGCCCTTTGTGTTTCTTGATAGCTTGGTATCTTAGTGGCAATATCATTTTATTTACTTTTAGGAATGGACTCCGCTTTTAAATACTTTTGTCAGTAAGAAAATAAATAGTCCAGTATTAGACCGGAAGGGATGGGCATTTTAACTTCGTTGAGCTCGTAGAACTCGGTTCTTGCAAATACTTATAACTTTGTGGCAATGGAAAAATATGCGGTAATAGATGTAGAAACTACTGGGTTGAGTCACAAAACGGAGCGACTTACAGAAATTGCGATTGTTGTTATAGAGGATGGTGAAATTGTGAATGAGTTCAGCAGTTTGATTAATCCAGAGCGCAAAATTCCATATAGAATTACTCAGTTGACGGGTATTAATGATCAGATGGTTCAAGGGGCACCACATTTTTATGAGATAGCAAAGCAAATCGTGGAACTTACCACTAATTGCATATTTGTAGCACATAATGCCTCTTTCGATTATCGTTTTATTCAGGCTGAATTTGCACGTTATGAATTCGATTATCATAGGAAGGTTCTCGATACCGTAAAGCTAGCCCGGAAACTCATGCCCGGTTTCCGCTCCTATAGTTTGGGGAAGCTAACAGCTCAATTGGGCATTAAAATAGAAAACAGGCATAGAGCCATGGGGGATGCTGCAGCTACCGCCCAATTATTCATCATGCTTTTAAATCTTCAGCCTGAAATTACTCAATTGAATCTAAGGGGACTCCATTCAAACTTAAAAAAAGAAATCCTCGATTCTTTACCTCATGAAACTGGAGTCTATTATTTCTTCGATGAAGCTCATCAATTGATTTATATCGGTAAAAGCAATAATATTCACAGTCGTGTGCTTTCTCATTTGAGTAATACCACCACAAGGAAAGCCATTGAAATGCGAGAACGAATAGCAGATGTAAATTATGAGATTTGTGGAAGTGAGTTGGTGGCTCTTTTATTAGAGTCCAACGAGATTAAGAACCACATGCCTGTTTATAATCGCGCACAGCGACGAACAGCTTTTGTTTGGGGTATGTATCAGTATTTGAATGAAAGTGGCTATATCTGCTTGCGCTTAGCTAAAACCAGTGAAGAAAAGGAAATTCCTGTCAATGTTTATAAAACCAAGAGAACGGCTTTATCAGAATTGGAGAGATTAACAGAGGAGTTTCAATTATGCCAAAATATGAATGGTTTGTATCAAAGTTCTGGAGCTTGTTTTCATTATTCTATTAAGCAATGCCTTGGAGCTTGTGTAGGAGAGGAGCTTCCTGATAAATATAATAAGCGAGTAGAACAGTTGATCAATCTTTATCAATATCAGAATCGTAATTTGTTGATAGTGGATTCGGGTAGACGAGTTGGGGAGAAATCCATCATATTGATTGAGAATTTCGTATATCAGGGTTTTGGATTTGTGGCAGAAGAAGAATTAGATCAATCTATAGAGGTCATTAAGTCTTTCATCAAATATTATCCAGAGAATAAAGATGTGGCCACCATTATTCGGGGGTATTTGAGACAGAAAAAAGCGGAAGCAGTTATTGAGTATTAAAGATGCTTTTCAATTTCTTTTAGCAAAGTAGCTTTGGGTTTGATGCCCACAAATTGTTTCACCATTACCCCATTTTTAAATACCATAATGGTTGGTATACTTCTGATACCATATTTAGCGGCCATCTTTTTATTTTTATCCACATCCATTTTACAGATATTGGCTTTTCCAGCAATCTCGTCTGCTAGCTCGTTAACAATGGGGCCTTGCATGCGGCAAGGAGCACACCATGGTGCCCAGAAATCGACCAAACTCACACCCTTACCAATTACTTTTTCGAATGTCTGATCTGTTAAGTCTATGGTGTTTTCACTTGTCTCTGGACCTCCTCCGCCTATGAGTACACGACGTATTTTATACATTCTAACGATAAGGAATAATACGATTGCTGCTAATAATAAAACAGGGGTTAATAGGTTCCAATTGGTTTCAAGTATAATCATATTAAGTTTTTTATGTGCTTATTATTGAGAATAGTTTCTTTTGATTGTAAGCCAGCAAACCTTTCTATTTCTTCTCCATTATGGTAAAGAACTAGCATAGGAATATTTCTGATTTTTCGCTCATTAGCAATATATTTATTCTCATTGATATCGACTTTTGCAACATTTAAAATACCTTTCAATTGCTCCGCTAATTCTTGAACTATTGGATCTTGAGTGAGGCAAGGAATGCACCAAAAGGCCCAATAGTCTACTAAAACCCAGCCTTTGGCAAGTTCAGTATTGAAGTTCGTGAAGTTTAAATCTTTTATCATACAAATAAATATTCGGCAAAGGTAAATTAAAACTTGCTAGTGGCAAATAAATTAGATGTTATTTTCTTCCTCAGGAGCAAGAAGGGCAGCACCGCAAATTTTACAGAATCTAGCTCCATCCTCATGTTTGTCACAATGGCAATTTTCACAAACTAGAGTGTTTAGATTTATTTTTCTTTTATTTTCAGATTTAATCATTTCGGAAGAAACGATACCTGTCGGTACGGCAATAATGGCATAACCCATAATCATAATAATGGATGCTAAGAACTGTCCAAAAACTGTAGTTGGCGCAATATCTCCATAGCCTACTGTAGTTAATGTTACTATTGCCCAATAGATGCCTCGGGGAATACTGGTAAAACCATTTTCTGGTCCTTCTACAATATACATAATAGAGCCCATCAAGACGACTATGGTCATAATGATTTCTAGAAAAACAGTGATTTTATGACGGCTATTATAAAGACTATCACGTAATACTTGAGAAGCGCCAACGTATCTACCCAATTTCAGAATTCTAAAAACTCTGATGAGTCTGAATATTCTAATCACCATCATAAAGTGGGACCCAGTAAGTACCATACTTAAATAAGTAGGGAGAATGGCTAGAAAGTCAATAATTCCATAAAAACTAAAAATATAATTTTTGAAAGGATTTTTAGTGATGTAAATTCTAAGGAAGTATTCTATGGTAAAGAATATAGTAAAGGTCCATTCTAAGACGAAGAATAATTTAGAAAACTTTTCATTGATAGAATGCACACTGTCGAGCATGACAATAATAACGCTGAGAAGAATAGCGATGAGAAGCAAAATGTCAAAAGCCTTTCCCATGGGAGTATCTGCTTCCTGAATAATGGTATGAAGCTTATGTTTTATACTTTCTTTTGATTTATTCATCATCATCTTCTTCAATATTCATTTCATAAGGAATGCTCACGCTGTAGGATCTTTCACTATTTTGTACTTTGCCATTAAACCTAATGATCCACAAACCGTCGAAACTTTCATAGCCTCCAATCAATTGTTCTTCGTTTTGAGATAGTAACCTGGAATTAAAATCCTGAAAGTATACTGCGCTGTTAGGAGAAAGTATAGTGACCGAATCTAAAACAATATCGTAATTGGTGCATTTGGCCACAAAAGTAGCAGTGGCAATGGATGGCTGGGTAACCAAGAAATTGACTTCATTGGGGTCTATATTTTCTTTGAGTTTATCACTTTTACAATTGAAAAATGAAAGACCCAAGAGTAAAATAAAGAATATTGAAAGTATTTTAGTTTTGGTCATATTAGAGCAAATGTAGTAAAATTCACAGATCTTTTTCAAAAACACCCATCCCAAAAAGAGCAAAGTCGTATTTTATTGGATCTTGTGGATCTAATTTCTTTAAATTCTGGCTCACTTCTTCAACAGCTTTCCAATCATTTGATTTTCTCAGGAGTAAACCGAGCTCACGAGCATTACGAGCGGTATGCACATCTAAAGGAAGCAAAAGGTCTGCCATAGAGATCTGTTTCCATATTCCAAAATCAATTCCAGATTGGTCTTTTCGGACCATCCACCTCAGGAACATGTTTAATCGCTTCGAAGCCGAGTTTTTCTCAGGATTAGAAATGTGTTTTCGTGTTCTTAGGGGATGATCAATAGAAAAGAAAACCTCATGAAGCTCAGATAATCCTCTTTTAATTCCTCCGGTTTTATATCCATTATTGATGACAGTCTCCAATCCATTATGATTTTGGTAGATGTTTTGAAGGCTTTCAATAAAAAAGAGAATATCTTCGGGTAACATAGTTCTGTGCCGGAAATCGCTAAATCCGATCCTATCTGCAGGGCTGTGATTCATAATAAAATAATGAGGTTCAAATTCCATCAGCTGCATTAGCTTTTTAGCATTCTTTAGAATAGTTGGCCTTTGACCCCAAGCTATGGAAGAGGCTAAAAATCCAGCTATTTCTATATCTTCTTTTTTTGAAAAATAATGAGGAATTTGAATAGGATCTAATGCAATAAATTCCTCATTACAATAGGCTTCATATTTTGAATCCAATAAGGTTTTGATTTGTTTTAGGCCGCCCATTTTTTTCTTCTTTGAAATATGAAAACTCCAAGGGCTAATAATATGGTGCTACCAAGAATTATCATATCCCATCTTTTCCTTTGTACAAATTGTAATTTGGCATCATCACCCATCAGGGTTAATCCAGCCCAATAATATGGATGAGCGTATAACGCATTACCCTGTGCCAATACTTCTACCTTGGCTCTGTAAAGGGCTTGGCTTTTTTTGTCACCATTTGCCAAATATTGATAAAACTTGTCTATCACCAGAGCGCCAAACCTATCGTTCACTTCCCAAAGACTCATAATGATAGCTGGTACGCCAGCAAACTGGAAACCAGAACTTAAACTCATAACTCCTTCACCCTTTTGCAAGGCTCCATCGCCAGTGCTACATCCACTTAAAACAGCTAATTCTGCATTTAAATCGAGTCCTAATAGTTCGTAGGTATTCACCAGACCCGAATTGGTTTCTTGGTTATAGGTGAATAGTAGTTTCGAATAAAGAGGATCCTCATCATTGATTTGGGTGTGCATAGCTAAATGAAGGATTCCTGCATTTTTTGCTTCTGTTTTAAAAATCTCTTCCGAAGCTTCTGAACCAATAAAAGTTTTAGTTTTTAGATTTCTTTCTATGCTTTCTACTTCCATTTTAGCATAATCTAAAGGGCGTAAAAAGTTATATTCTTCAGGGACGGAATCTTGTTTTTTATTGTTTTGATATAAAGGTGCAAATGCGTAAACCTTATCGTTTGGTTTTGTTTCCCTTGACCTCATATTAAAGTAGATCTGCATGGAGTTAGCCACATTTGATTTATGCTTTTTGATGAGATAAGGTAGGGTTCTGTAGTCGGGTCTTTCCGTTTTAACATCCTCAGTGAGCAATACATCAAAGGAAATATAGCTTAATTGTCCATCTGGAATAAAAATAAGATCTTTATTTTCGATCTGCTTTTCAATAGGTTTAATGAGTTTTTGATAGAGTGATCGACTGCTTTTAGTAAAAGTAACAAATTCCTCGTAGCTATTATCCGTATCTACTTTTTTTAGCAGTTTGACAACGTTTTCTATGTTTTGAAAAAAACTTGAATCAATGCGCTCAGTGTAAAGCTTAACTTCTTCATGACTTAGGGTGATGATATTCAGTAAGCTGTCACTAATAGAATAATTAATAAAAGCAGTATTTGCTGGTGCTTTTTTCTGAATATCACACATGCTTAATTCCTTAAAACCATATTTTAGATTATAAAAACTGGAATAGTTTTCTTTATACTCTTTTTGGATGCTATCTAAACTCAAGCTAATTTGGTAGGCTTTCTGATCTAGTTCTTTGATGGTTTTAGGCTCATTGTTTAAACTGATTTCTACTTTTATTTCTTCCTCAATCCTTCCCATTTGAGACTTTAAATCCAATTCTTTTTTAATTAAACGCTTGGGAACCTTTAATAGCTTTTTCTTTTCGAGAATATTTAATGATTGATAAAGTGTAAAGGATTTCTTTCCTTCAATGAAATTGAAAATCTCAGATATTACATTTGCGTCATTAGTTTTAGAATACAGAATATATCCCACATCTATAGCTTGGTTATAAACATAGTGATTTTGTTTGCTAGATTGTAAACTTTCAATCTGATCATAATTTCTTCTTAATTCGTTGACGCAGTATATGTAGAGTTTGTAGGTGTCGAATGACATTTCTAAATCTGTTATATCATTGGTCTTTAGATATAATAAATAGAGGCCATATGCCTTCCAAGCCAAGGCGTTATTAAAATCGGGGGTGTTTGGGATTTCATCTGCTCTTGGATTCACATAAATATCATAATTACTGAACCTATCGGAGGAGCTGCAAAGTGAAGACTGTAAGCTATCAAGACCTTGATTTATTTCCCCTATTTCTAAATAATGAGCTCCAAGTATATTGAGAGGAGCACTTAAATAAAATGAGGGACCATTATATTGTTGATACCAATTGGTAATGGCATTTTTTAAATATTCTTCTCCCCTTGAAACATCCTCTTTCTGCTCAATAAGAAATTGACCATAAACATAATAGGTCTGAGAAAGTTGGAATGCTTGAGGATCGTTTAAACTCAGATAATAATCTAAAGATATTTGATATAGAGAGTCTGCAATGTGATTCTGTTCTAAGGAAAAAAAAACATCAGCTAAATCTCTGTAAGCCATGTTCTTGCTTTCAGGATAGAGGCTTAGCGATTCTTTATAATATTGAATGGCTATTTTCATCTTACCAAGACCTTTATATGATAATCCAATATATCTATTGATATTGGCTTTTGTGGCCCTGCTCGAATGGGAATCTGAGCTGTAGATGTGTAAGGCCATTTTTAGTTGTTTAATAGCCTGAGTGTATTGGTTACTTAGCATTAAAGTAGAAGATTTGTCTCGAAGTAGCAGAGCTAACTCAGTCTCCTTATGGTCGAATTTTAATAGAAATTCCTCAGCAATGTTAAAGTAGCTTTCTGCTAGGTCTAAATTGTCACTATATAATTCCGCATATGCTATTTGTTTGTAAACCATATACTTTATTCTATAGTCATCTTTTTTAGAATCATCGAATCCTCGAATGGCTTTTTTAAGATAAAACCTTGAAGAATCATTGATTCTATTAGAAGAATAATGAATGGACAACATATAATAGAATTGGGCTTGGTCAGATCCTGGGTATTTCTTTTTATTGGCTATTTGAAGTCCGGTATCAATGTAAGCAAAGTATGCTTTCATTCTATTTGTCTTACGATAGCAGTTTGTGTATTTTGAATATTCATAAGCAAAAGAAGTATCGTTCTTATAATATTCCTTGTATAGATGAAAGTAGTCTTTGAATTCAGAAATAGCCTGTATGTAATTCCGGTCGTAATAACTCAACAAGGCTTTTAATTGCGTTGCTTTGGTTAATAGATGCCTATCGCTATGGTTGCTTATTGCAAACCTATTATATATGGTTTCAATGTGAGTACGGTAATCGTTCACATTGTATTTGTCAATAGAATTAAGGTAGTTGATAATATTGCTTTTATAATTGGCATTGTTAAGGATAATGGAGTCGGCCAAATGTAAATGAAGTTCATCAATATTATTGGTCAAAGGATTGTTTTTCGAGTTTCTTTGTTTAGGAGATAATTGCCCAAAAACGTTGAAGAAAACTAAGTGAATAAAAATCAATACAATGAAATACCTCATAGAATATTTTTTGCTAAAATAGAAAAAAAGGGACTATAGAATATGTCCCTTTTTGAGATAGTGTAAAAATTGTACAAGTGCAAAGTACACACGCGACTATTTACGGACCGTTATAGATCCTTGAACTGATTTTGATTGATAATTTATTTGATAGAAGTATAAACCTCCTCGTAAATTTCTTGTATTGATTTGAAGTTCTTGGTTACTTACTGTTGAATAATAGGTTTCAACCATTTGACCAACTGTATTGTATATTTTAACTTCAACTTTACTATCGGTATTTAAATGAATACTGAATGATTCGTTACATGGATTTGGATAAGCTGTAGCAAGCTTACTCATCATGTTTTGATTTGTTGTTTTGAATTGAACGGAAGAAAAGTTAACATAAGGTAGTATTTGACCTTTATTGTCTAATATATGTGTGCCTTCTACGATTTCAAAATGCTCTATTTGCTCCACGCTAATATCAGTCTTTTGTTTAATTCTTATATTTAGAACAGCTGTTTCGGAGTCAAATTTGTAGGTTTCTTGTCCAGTCCATCCAATTCTAATTTCATCATTTACAATATTATATTCTAAACCTTCTATACTTGATTCTATAGCTAGAACATCTATGAGTTCATCATTATAATTTAAAACGATTCCTATTCCATTTGTATTGATGGTTTCTGTAAAATATATGGGAACTAGTAATTCTTCATTGCTAAGTTCAGTGATAGATGTGTAGGTCATCATAGCATTGAATACAGATTTATCATCTCCGTTTTCAGTATTTAATGTGCCATTAGCCACTGTTCCTGCTGGACCCCCGGTTGCCTTTAATTCATTGATCTCAAAATTCCAATCAGGTAAGTACCAATCGCCAACTGGTAAAGGTTGCCCCATAATATAGTAATTGAATAGTAAGGTCCAGAAGTCACTACTTGTGACTTGTCCATCCCCAGTTACATCTGCAGCTATCATTTGAATTTCATCAAACTCAATATATCCATAAAGATAACTTAGAACAGTAAAAGCATCAGCTAAATCTACATATGTGTTTTCTGCATCATATTCAAATTTTGCTGTATATGATTCCCCAATCATCAAATCTTCAAAGAAAAAATATCCATCGGAATTAGTATAGGTGGTTGCGATAAATTCGTTATTACTATCGAATAAATCAACTTCAACTCCACCCATAATGTGGTCAGGTTGATTCAAACAAATAACATTACATGAGTAATTATCCGTTTGCGCATAGCTATTTATTGAAAATAACGTTGTCAATATTAGACTAAAAAATGCTAAAAATAGTTTGGTGTTTTTCATAATGCTTATTCTTTTTTACTTCTCCTATCACTTATTAATACCTAAAAATGGAAAAACGTAACCCTAAAAAAGGAATTATTTTTTGTAAAAGATTGTTTCTCTTGCTTAAGTTGCACGAATACAATGCTTTGGATTCCAGTTAAAAAATAAGAAAAGAGCTGTTATTTTTATCCATATGTTATTAATGTATAAAATTAAGCTAAATGATTAGCGATTTCAATGTTTGTAGATGAGGTTTAGCATATTTCTCAGAAGTGGAAGAAACAGACCACATTATCAGATGCAAATATTTAAATATGCTTTGTTAACAAGTGCCTCATTTGTTAATAGTTATTAGGATTCTATTGTTGATAACTAATAGGACCTAATATAGAGAAAGCAAAAAAAATGTGGACTTTTGGGTTACGTTTTGTGTGGAAACGATATTAATAGTTAGGGGGAATTAACTATGATTAATGAAAACTATGTAAAAACACTCGAGAAACGAATTTTGGACCTCGAGGAAGAATTAAAATTTAAGGATAAAGAGGTAGATGGCCTCAAGGGAGCATTTTTAGCAAATGTATCTCATGAGATTCGTACGCCAATGAATGCCATTGTTGGTTTTTCAAGTTTGTTAAAGGATCCAGGCTTTAGTCCGGAAGAAAAAAATGAATTTATTGATGAAATCACCCAGGCTTCCAATCATTTAACTGAATTGATAGAGGATGTTATTGAAGTAGCTAATTTGCAATTCAATAAAAAATCTCAATCTGTTAAAGAGGTTATTGATCCGTATCAGTTGTTATTCGAAATTTTTGAGGAGTATCAGTATAAAAAACAAGCCTTATATAAAGGTGAAATTGAGATGCGAATCAAAACCAATAAGGATTTATTGAGTAAAGAATTTATCTCCAATCCTCGAATGCTTCATAAAGTTCTTGAGAATTTAATCGACAATGCTTTTAAGTTTACCAAAGAAGGTAGCATAGAGTTAAATATCGAATTTTACGATAATTACTTGGAGTATGTGGTTAGTGATACAGGTATTGGTATTGCTTCTGATAGATTGAGCACTATTTATAATAATTTCAGTAAGGTTTGGAAGAAGAATGGCGAAGTACTATATGAAGGTCTAGGAATAGGATTGTCATCAGCAAAAAACTTCGTGGATTTATTGGGAGGTATTATTCAAGTACAATCTCAAGAGGGAAAAGGAACTATTTTTTATGTGAGTGTTCCTTATATCTTTAAAGATAAGCCACTTGAATTAAACGATGTTGAAACAAAAAATCCAAGTCAATATCTTTCTTTGGGTGCTTGAACCTGTTGTTGGAGAACCAACGATTAAACTCATATTTCTGAAAATAAAAAAGGCAGTTACTCTCAATAACTGCCTCGCGCATAAACTATAAACACTCACTAATTCTTAATATCGTTGCCTTATTATCATTCAAAAATAATAGGAAATACTCTCCATTGCAATGCCTAATACGTAAATAGGTCTTTTCAATCTGTAGGTGGATGTGTTTTAGGCGAATTTGTGTTTTTTATTTCAAATGTTTCCTTCCTATTTCATGTATTTGATTATTTTTACCACCTGAAAATCAAAAATGAGCGATAAGTCATTTGTATATTTAATCGTGGGCATTGTCATAGCCCATTTTGTATTTGGAGCAGGGTATCTAATTTGGAAAATTTACACCGCCCCCAAGTCTAAGTCCGAACCTGAAAAACTAGACAACAACAATCATATTCATTCTGAAAATTAATAATTATGGAACAAACTAAAACAAACTACGGTTTCTCACTATCTGTACTCACGTCCCTTTTCTTTATGTGGGGGTTTATCACTGTTTTAAATGATATTCTTATTCCTCACTTGAAAAATGTATTTGACTTAACTTATTTCCAAGCTATGTTGATCCAGTTTTCATTTTTTAGTGCTTATTTTATTGGAGGCTTCCTCTATTTTATTATTTCAAAAACATCCGGGGACCCTATCAATAAAATAGGATACAAAAATGGAATTCTCTTGGGTTTATTAGTATCGGCTATTGGAACGGCATTATTCTACCCTGCTGCACAATTTCATATGTATGGTTTTTTTCTTTCTGCATTATTCGTGCTTGGCCTTGGTTTTGCTGTTTTGCAAATTGCAGCTAATCCTTATGTGGCTATTTTAGGACCTGAAAAACAAGCCTCTGCTCGATTAAATCTTTCTCAAGGTTTTAATTCATTTGGTACTACTATCGGACCGGTAATTGGAGGATTCTTAATTTTCGAATATTTCAATGTAGGACAAGAAGGTGCTGATTCTGTAATCAAGCCCTATTTAATGTTAACTGCAATGCTATTAATTCTGTTGGTGATTATTAAAATGATACCATTGCCAAGAATTCAACAGGAGGTGAGTAAAGAAAGTACAGGAAAAGGGGCATTGGCATACCCACACCTAAAGTATGGTGCCATCGCTATTTTTCTCTATGTGGGAGCTGAAGTTGCTATTGGTAGTATTTTAGTGAGCTTTATTGGCCTCGATAATATCGCTGGGATGTCTGAATCTGCAGCCTCTGCCTTTATTGCCTTTTATTGGGGAGGAGCCATGATTGGCCGTTTCTTAGGCGCTATTTCATTAAGTGAAATGGAATCTAAAAAGAAATTCCCATTAATGTTTGTTGTTTCTTTAATTGCTTTTGCAGTCATCTTCTTTGTGGTTGATGCCAGAAATAGTATTAACTTTCTTGATATAGCACCTTACCTAGGCTTCTTAGTACTAAACTATTTTGGTTTTATATTTGGAAAATCAATGGCGGCAAGGACCTTAACTGTATTTGCTATTTTCCCAATTGTATTATTGATGGTGGGGATGTTTACAGAAGGAAGTATAGCCATGTGGGCTATTTTAGGTATTGGAATTTTTAATTCAATTATGTGGTCTAATATCTTCACGCTCGCTATTAAAGGGCTTGGCAATAATACCAGCCAGGGTTCTAGTGTTTTAGTGATGTTTATTGTTGGTGGAGCTATTCTTCCTCCAATCCAAGGTTTACTAGCCGATTATATTGGTGTTCAATTGTCTTTCTTTGTTCCATTATTAAGTTATGTTTACTTAGCATGGTATGGATGGAAGGGACATGTTATTAAAGCTCCAAAACAATAATCTTAAATGCCAGAAAAGCAAAAATTCAGATGGGCAAAAGTACTTGATATTAGTGCTGCTCATATGCTACATGATATTTATAGTGCTTTTCTGGCACCTTTGTTCCCTATTTTAATTGAACGATTGGGCCTCAGTTATTTTATGATTGGAGGCTTATCTGTTATTCAAAGAATTGCCTCCTTGTTTAATCCAATCATCGGATTAATGGTAGACCGAAAAGACCTACGCTACTTTATTATATTTACTCCTGCTATTACAGCAATTTGTATGAGTCTGATTGGACTGGCTCAGAATGTGTATCAATTAGCCTTTCTTTTGTTTGTGATGGGATGGAGTGCTGCCTTTTTTCATGTACCAGGCCCAGTGTTAATCAAACGGATGAGTGGTGATAGAGTAGGTTTGGGAATGAGTTTTTATATGGTGGCAGGAGAGTTGGCCCGTTCATTAGGTCCAATTATTATTGTAGCCGCCGTTTCTTGGTGGGGGATAGAAGGAACTTATCGTTTAATTCCTGCAGGTTTGGTAGCTTCATTTATCTTGTTTTTCCGCCTTAGGAAATTGAAGCATATTGAAGTCAAAACCAAGAAAATAGAGATTAGTGTTAAAGAGATTTTGATTGAACTCAAAGGTTTTTATTTAAATATAACGGGTTATACTTTTGCTCGTGGACTCCTCAAGGCTTTACTGATCACTTTTTTGCCCACTTATTATGTGAGCCAAGGTGAAAGTCTTTGGTTTGCAGCCTATACTTTATCCATCCTCCAGTTTTCGGGTGCTCTGGGTAGTTTGCTAGCGGGTGGCTACTCTGATAAAATAGGGCGTAGAAAAACACTTATTATTATTGCTTTAATGACTCCTGTTTTGATGCTATTGTTCGTGTTGACAAGCGGTTGGATGAATATGATCGTCTTGGTGCTGATTGGTTTCTTTATGTTTGGTTCGGGGCCCGTATTATTGGCTTTGGTTCAAGATATGAGTTCAGAAAGACCCAGCTTCACCAATGGTGTCTTTATGACCATCAGCTTTGCTTTTGGGGCTTTTGCAACCCTATTTATTGGAGTATTGGCTGATTTTATTGGGCTAGAAAAAAGTTTTATGCTTTCCCCTATTTTCGCTCTTATTGCCATACCTTTTGCTTTTAGGCTGAAGAATAAATGATGGCATGAGTAGTGGTTTAAATGATTGAATGGAAGAGTTATGCTAGCATTCCCAATTGAAAATTATCTTCTTCTCTCCTTGTAACATTCCGCCATGGTTTCTTACTGTCATTATTTTTCAAATTCATTGCAACCCTTTCTATTTTCTTTTGTTCTTTTGTATAGGGTTGTTAAATGACCTAGGACGAAATTCCGTATTTTTAGAGAAATATAAAATTCAGAGATTTGGATCTACAGATTCATAAAGATTTAATAGAGAAAAGTAAGCGAGGGGATTCACGTTCGCAGTATGAGCTATATCAGCTTTATAGTAAGGCTATGCTCAATACTTGCTATCGAATGATGAATAATTTAGAGGATGCTGAAGATATGCTACAGGAGTCGTTTTCTGATGCATTTCGTAAACTAAATACCTTTGTTTATAAGAGCACTTTTGGAGCTTGGCTGAAAAGGATAGTAGTGAATAATTGTATCAACGAAATCAAGCGAAAAAAACCAGATTTGCAATACTGCGAAGAATTGCCACATCCAAAACCAGAGACTGAAAATCAGGATGGACTAAGTGTGGAGCAGATTAAAAAAGCAATGCTTCAACTTCCGCAAGGTAGTAGACTCATCTTCTCACTTTATCTATTAGAAGGATACGACCACAGGGAGATATCTAGTATTTTAAACATGAGTGAATCTAATTCAAAGAGTCAATTTATGAGAGCTAAAAGACGGATAAAAGAAATATTAACAGAGGAGGTTTATTATGAATCATGATCCATTTGAACAATTTGTGAAAGATCACAAAGAGGAATTTGATCATCTTGTGCCACGAGAAGATTTATTTGAAAAGATTGAAACCAGACAGCCCAAAGTCATACGGATGTCAGCAAAGGCCATCTTTACAAGGGCAATAGCGGCGATGTTGATTTTTGCTGTAGGTTTTGCTGCCAATGAGTTGTTCTCATTTGATCGAACTGTTGATTCTAGATTAGTCAATGAAAGTAATTATGAAGATTCGGAGAATTCCTCTTATAATGATTTCTATGAGATGCAAATGTTTTATACACAACAGATAGATTTAGTTAGAACCGATATCGTGGCTTTATCTGATGGTGATGAAGTCATTAATGAAGAAATTGACCTACAATTAGAGGATTTGAAAAGTATTTTTGAAGAACTCAAAGATGATCTTAACGATCAAACCAATGATGAGGAAGTGATAGAGGCCATGATTATGAATTATAGAGTAAAGTTGAAAATGTTAGAAGAAATGAAGAGCCAACTTGACCCAAGTACAAACTATAATGAGGAGGATAGATATGAGACAACTGATATTTAAATCTGTTATTGTTATGCTGATTTCTATGGCAGGAAATCTGTCTGCTCAGAATTTTCAGAAAACCGCAAAGTATAAGGAAGTATTTCCTCTTAGTGAGAAAATAGAAGTTTCCATCATCAACAAGTATGGGGATGTTCAAATTGTTCATTGGGATCAGGATTCGGTTAAAGTTGAAGTTGACATAGAAGTGAACTCAAACAAAGAGACTAAGGCAGAGAAGCTATTTGCAGCTATTCATGTGGATTTCAAAAGCAATTTCTTTTATATAGTAGTTGAAACAAGTTTAGTAGGTAAAAGTAGCCTATGGACAGATATCTCCGATAAAACCAAGATGATTTTCAACTCTAGTACTACTTCTCGAATTAACTATGTAGTCTATATTCCATCTTATGCCCATTTAATTGTGAAGAATAAATATGGAAATGTTTATATGGGTGATTATGAGGGGGAACTGAGTGTTGATGTTTCCAATGGAGATTTCAAAGCTCATGTACTCACTGGAAAAACTAAACTTAAATCATCTTTCGGGAATATCTATGTCAATAGGGTGGATCAATTATTATTAGAATCTGCAAATGCAGAGATAGAAATAGAAGAGTGTAAATTCTTAGAAACCAATACTCGCTCCTCAAAAATTTATTTAGACGAAGTGGATGAGTTGAGCTTAGCCTCTTCTCATGATAAATATCACATTGGGAGTTTAAATTCTATTCATGGCAATGGGAATTTTACTTTCTTAAAGATAAAACAACTCAATCATCAGGTTGATATTAAGCAAAAGTATGGCTCATTACATTTTCGTCATATCGATTCTGAGGTGGATCGTTTTTACCTAAATACTTATAAGTCTGATATCCATTTAAGCCTATCTTATGAGCAGGCCTATGCCTTAGATTTTCGGGCTATTAATCCGCCAATTATCCAGTATCCAACTGGCGAATATTTAAAATCAGAAGAGATTATTGATGAAGAAAAAGGATTGAAAAGTGTTAAAATAGAATGGGGAGGGGATGGCTCTGGTAAAGTGGTACCCCTTAATATACAGGCAGAAGAAGGAAATATATTTATAAATGTGAAATAAATTGCAACCCTTGAAATATTGATTTGTACTTACATATAGAAATCAAACTAGCAATTGAAAAACAAAAATAATTATATCATGAAAACAAAATTAATAATCATTTTAGCTATTCTTATTAGTTTAGGAACTACTTCTTGTAGAAAAGGGATCTTCATTAGAGGAAACAATAATGTTAGCACAGAAACAAGAGAGTTGTCAGGATTCTCAAAGTTAGCCAACAATGGAAGTTTTGAAGTTACAATAATAAAAGATACCATATCTTATGTTGTGATAGAGGCTGAATCAAATATTATTCCTTATATTGAAACTAGTATCAAAAACGGAGCTCTAATCATTGATAGTAGAGAGACTATAAGCCCTCGTCGTTCTATGAAGTTGACCGTATATACTCCTGAAATGGAAGCAATGGAGTTGAAAGGAAGTGGCAGTATCTTTAGCGAGGCATTTGAATCTGATTCTTTTTCTGCTGTTGTAGATGGGTCTGGCGATATAACAGCCACTGCCAGTTGTTCTGAAACTTATTTACGAATAAATGGTTCAGGAAATTTAATAGCAAACCTTTTCACAGAGAATCTAGATGCTGAAATTCACGGCTCAGGTAGTATTACACTATATGGACAAGGAACCCACAGTACTATGGGCATATTTGGCTCTGGTAATATTAAATATGTAGATTTTGAGCAGAAGTATTGTGCTGCTAAATCCGATGGTTCTGGGAATATTTATGTTCAAGTTAGCGATGGCCTAGATGCTCAGATATTTGGCAGTGGTTCTATATATTATAGAGGAAATCCACTTGTAAATTCAGAGATTATCGGTTCTGGAAGTGTAATTAAACAATAGATAATTAAAATGTTAAATATAAATAATTATGAAAGCAAAAGTATTTTTTAAATTAGTAGTTATCGCATTAATTATTGGAATAAATGTTAATGTATATGCTCAAGACGAAAAGAGTGAACAAGAGTATAAAACCTTATTTTCAAATAAAGATGGGCGTACTGAGCATGGAGGTTATTTAGGCTTGACCATTGGGTATACGGATATTGACGCAAGACCAGCTCTAGAGATAGGAGGACGTGCTGCATGGGTTATTAATCATCAGTTTGCATTTGGATTTGCTGGAAAAGGGTTCTTTAATAATTTAGATAAGCCTACTCCAGCATTGGATTCTGATTATTTTCTAGCTGGTGGTTATGGAGGTCTTTTCTTTCAACCCATTTTGTTTCCTAAATCACCTGTTCATGTTAGTTTCCCAATTATTTTAGGAGCAGGAGGTGTTTATTTAAACCCAAGAGAAAACAAAAAATACCATTGGGATTACGATTATGACTATAATTATTCCTATGACTCGGATTTTTATTTGGTATTTGAGCCAGGTGTAGAGGTTGAATTTAATATGTTACGATATTTAAGAATGGCAGTTGGGGCTTCTTATAAATTTACTAATGATGTTAACCTTGTATATGAATATGCTGTAGATGGACAAGATGCCAAAAATTCTATCACTGTATCTCCTTCAGCATTGGATAACTTTTCTGTAAATATCGCTATCATGTTTGGTTGGTTCTAGAGGAGTCAAAATATAATATTTCTGATGAAATATTTCTCGGTCGGGTAGGGCTTCAGTTCTATTCGACTTTTTTATTTCTAATAATATGAGCCAATCTAAGTTATCAGTTGTTATGATATAATTGTGCCCATGATGCAATGAAAAACCTTAAGCTATTTGCGAGTAACTTTCGTATACGATAAGTAATTTAAAGGCAGAAGGGAAATAAAAATCATGATGATTAGCCATAGGTATTGCTACTCAGGAGTGAGAACACCACATATGAAATTAACTAAATCTCGAGAAGAAGAAATAGGGGATAGTGTTAGTTTAAATGGTAGTTTTTGTCCAGTACTATCTTTGAGTTTTAATCTGTAGGAATAGTTTTCTTGATATTTTAAGAGTATGCTTTGAATATCGTTTTTAATATTGGTATTTATTTTTTTTGGAACAAATGCACTGATGTTCTTGTTTAGACAACCATTTTGAGAATAACCTAGAGTTTTCTCCCAATTGTCAGAGAGAAAAATAAAATCACCTTTTTTGGTTATGGTAAAATGGATGTCATTTGTATTATTGAGCATTTTTAAGGCTATAGCCTTTTGGGTTCTAAGTTTTTCTTCAAGAGTTTTTATGAGATTAATATTTCTTGCTGAAACTTGTATTTCAATAATAAGTCCTCTTTTGTTTTTTATTGGAGTAAAGAAGAAATTAAACCAAACAGCTTGTTCCATTTGAACTTGGATTTCGCAATTGATTTGCTGGATACCTTCCTCAAAATCATGAATAATTTGGGCTAACCCTGGAAAATCACCTTCCCCAAAGTAGCTGATTATATTATTTTTATCTGCACCTGCTATGAAATTTATTTTTTTTAAAGCTGGATTATGAAATAATATAGAACCTTCTTTGTTTATTCTAAGAATGATATCTTTTTGTTTTTCAACAATGCCCTGATATAAATTTAGTTTTTCAGTAAGCATCATCACCTGTTTTTTTGATTGGTGAATTTGATTCATGAATTCCTTGTTCATTCGTTGATAATCTGTCACTCTTTCTTTTATTGAATCTTCTATATGTTCAGCTTGATTAAGTAATTTTTCTTGGTTAATAATTCTACTAAAAGAGCTTTTTAGTTGGGCTTGTATGTTTTCTATTACGATTTTGAAGTATTGACTATGTGTGAATTCTTTTTTGGATAGCAGGAGGAGGGAGATTTGAGAAGATTTATCCTTTATTATCGGAAGGATTACTCTGGTTTGATAAATAGCCAGATATCTATGAAAAGGATTTGTTTCGTGTTGCTTGGTATTTGATTTAGAGTAGTAATATTTATTCTTCTCAGGAAAAAAATATGAACTGTATTCCAAGGGTTTTTTTTGAGCAGATAATTCAGTCAAAAACTTTTTAGGACAGGATTTTTGTTCTGGAATATGAAAATCTTGGTTTTCATTCTTCCTTTGGAAAAATGCAATCGAATGAATATTAGTAATTTTAGTTAAGTATAAAATGCTGATCTCAAAAACATGTTGCACCGATTTTGCTTTTAACATAGCTTTAGCCATCTCGCTTTTAATATTCATAAATTCAAATATATTAGCCTCGGTACTGTGCAGTGATGGACGTAGCCTAAGCCTTTTGTTTTCTGCAGTCAGCTTGTCTATTTTTTCCTGAAGAGCTTGGTATTTTAGGTCAAGTTTGTTCATTAATAAATGTTCATATGATAGCAAATATAGTTATTCAATTCCTTTTTTTAAGTGATTATGAATATTTTATGATCAAATTTGATGATAAAAATATTATATTATGGTGTAGAAACAAAAAAACCAGAGCTATTAACTCTGGTTTTTTAATCAATTGCAGGTAGCAATTATCCTAAATACGTCTTTAAAATCTTACTTCTAGAAGCATGTTTTAATCTGCGGATTGCTTTTTCCTTGATTTGTCGCACGCGTTCACGAGTTAAGTCAAACTTTTCACCAATCTCTTCAAGAGTCATTGGATGGCTTCCGCCAAGTCCAAAATATAAGCGGATGACATCAGCCTCGCGAGGAGTTAAAGTAGATACTGCACGGTCAATTTCTTTACGTAAACTATCATAAAGTAATTCAGTTTCAGGAGTAACGCCTTCATCATTTTTCAATACGTCGTACATATTGGTTTCCTCGTCAGATAGAAGAGGAGCATCCATTGAAACATGACGTCCATTGTTTTTTAGTGATTCTTTTACTTCTTCAATTGTGATTTCTAAATACTTGGCTATTTCTAATGCTTTTGGCTCGCGCTCCAATTCTTGTTCAAGATGCGCATAAGCTTTATTTATTTTATTGATAGATCCAATTTTATTCAATGGCAAGCGAACGATTCTAGATTGTTCCGCTAATGCCTGAAGAATAGATTGACGAATCCACCAAACAGCATAAGAAATAAATTTAAATCCTCTGGTTTCATCAAAACGTTGAGCTGCTTTAATTAATCCCATGTTACCCTCATTAATTAAATCCGGTAAACTGAGTCCCTGATTTTGATATTGTTTAGATACTGATACTACAAAACGAAGGTTGGCTTTTGTTAGTTTTTCAAGGGCTATCTTGTCGCCTTGCTTGATTCTTTTTGCCAACTCTACTTCTTCGTCTGCTGTGATCAGCTCAACTTTACCAATTTCTTGTAGGTATTTATCTAATGACGCAGTCTCACGATTGGTTACCTGCTTGGTAATTTTTAGTTGCCTCATAGCAAATTATTTATTTCAATTAATCAACTTATATTATACGAAATAAGCATAAATAGGTTGCGTTATCTTCTGCGATCGCGTGAACCTCTATCCCTGTCTCTACTATCTCTGTCTCGTCCACCACCGTTTCCTCTTCCACGGTCGTTGCTTTTTCTGTCTCTATCTTGTCTAGGAGGTCTTTCTACATAACCTTCTGGTTTTGGTAGAAGTGCCTTAGCTGATAGCTTTAATTTACCAGTAACATTATTAACTTCTAATAATTTTACTTTAATCATATCGCCAGCAGATAAAACATCCTCGACATTTTCAACTCTATCGTAGTTGATTTCGGAGATATGTAATAATCCTTCTTTACCAGGCATGATTTCAACAAAAGCACCAAAGCTTGTGATAGACTTAATCTTGCCTTCGTAAGTTTCTCCTTCTTCTGGTTGTGCTGTAATGCCTTTAATCCATGCTATAGCTGCATCAATTGAAGCCTTATCACTAGATGAAATATCAATTACACCTTGGTCACCTACTTCTTCTAATACAATAACCGTTTTTGTTTCAGCTTGAATCTCTTGAATGATTTTTCCACCAGGTCCAATAACAGCACCAATAAATTCTTTAGGAATGAAGATTTTCTCAATTCTAGGAACGTGTGGTTTGTAATCTTCTCTAGGTTCAGAAATAGTCTTTTCCATTTCACCTAAAATATGAAGTCTACCAACGCGCGCTTGCTCTAAAGCTTCCTCTAAAATTTGGTAAGACAAACCATCTACTTTAATGTCCATTTGACAAGCAGTGATTCCATCTCTAGTACCTGTTACTTTGAAGTCCATATCTCCTAAGTGATCTTCATCACCTAGTATATCAGAAAGAATAGCATACTTGTCTGTTTCAGTATCAGAGATTAATCCCATTGCAATGCCTGAGACTGGTTTAGGGATAGCAACACCTGCATCCATCAATGCTAAAGTACCACCACAAACTGTTGCCATTGAAGAAGAACCATTAGATTCTAAAATATCGGAAACAATTCTAATGGTATAAGGTACCTCTGCTTTTGGAGGAATAACATGTTTTAGGGCTCTTAAAGCTAAATTACCATGTCCAACTTCTCTACGGCTTGTACCGCCTTTAAATCTTGCTTCACCAACACTAAACGATGGGAAGTTATAGTGTAACAGGAAATTATTTTTTCCATCCAGGATAGCGCCATCAATCATTTGTTCATCCATCTTGTTTCCAAGAGTAACGGTTACTAATGATTGAGTTTCTCCTCTTGTAAATATAGCAGAACCATGAGTCATGGGAAGGTAATCAACTTCACACCAGATTGGTCTGATTTCATCTAAGTTTCTTCCATCTAAGCGAGATCTTTCATCAAGCATAAAACGACGAATCGCTTTTTTCTCAACGTCATGGTAGTATTTACCAATTAAAGGACCATTTTCCTCAAGAATTTCTTCAGAAAGAGTTTCTTTATATTCATCAATTATAGCTTTGAAAGCAGCCGAACGATCATGTTTTGCGGATGCTTTAGCAGCAACAGCATATACTTTGTCGTAAAGCTTCTCTTCAATATCTTTAGCTAAATCTTCATCACTTGTTTCGTGACAATATTCTCTTTTTGTCTGCGCTTTTTCAATTTCCCCAGCTAGTTCTATTTGACCTTGGCAGTGAATTTTAATAGCGTCGTGAGCGATTTTCATGGCTTCTAGCATTTCTGCTTCCGAAACCTCTTTCATCTCACCTTCAACCATCATGATGTTATCCATTGTTGCAGCCACCATTAAATCCATTGTAGCATTCTCAACCTGATCGAACATCGGGTTTACAACATATTCGCCATCAATTTTAGCTACTCTAACTTCTGATATTGGGCCATGGAATGGAATATCAGAAACAGCTAAAGCAGCAGATGCAGCTAAAGCAGCTAAACTATCGGGCATCACTGTTTTATCCGAAGAGATTAGAAATACCTGAACCTGAGTCTCGGCATGATAATCATCTGGGAATAGTGGACGAAGAGCTCTGTCAATTAAACGAGAAATTAGTATTTCATGTTCCGAAGGGCGAGCTTCTCTTTTGAAGAATCCACCAGGAAACTTACCTGTTGAGGCGTACATTTCTCTATAATCTACTGATAGGGGCATAAAGTCCACGTTATCTTTTGCCTCTTTGCTGGAAACCACAGTTGCTAAAAGCATAGTGTTTCCTTGTCTCACAACAACCGACCCGTCAGCCTGTTTGGCTAGTTTGCCAGTCTCAATGGAAATGGTAGTACCATCTGCCATTGTCATGTTTTTCGTGATCCCAATTTGTGACATAATTTCTTTTCTTATGATTATTAATTCCTTTATAAGGATAAATACCAAAAAAGGCAATCTGAAGAATTGCCTTTAAGGTTTCGTTTTATGTTATTATTGTAGCGATATCTAGAATAAAAGATTACTTTCTTAATCCTAAAGTCTTAATAATACTACGATAACGCTCAATGTCCTTAGACTTAAGATAATCTAACATTTTTCTTCTCTTACCTACTAAAATAACCAAAGATCTTTGAGTTACTTTGTCTTTTTTGTTAGATTTCAAATGCTCGGTTAGATGTTTGATTCTGAAAGTGAATAAAGCTACTTGACCTTCTGGGCTTCCAGTATCGATGTCATTATTACCATGCTCAGAGAAAAACTCTTTTTTAATGTCTGCTGTTAAATACATATTATTGATTCTTTATTTTCTAAATTCGGGCTGCAAAAATACAATTAAGTTTTTGATTGACAAAATATTTTTGCAAAAACTTTTAAGCTTTGTTTAGGTGATTATCAAAACATTAAGCGCCTACGAAATTAATCACTTTTTTTAGTTTTTTACTATTGATATTTAGGAATTATAATTTGATTATTTTGAGCTTGATTTTATGTGCTAGTTTTGTTTGCTATTTTTATAATCAAGAATGCATCCCGCTGTTAGCCAGTCGGCTATAGCTTGTCTGTTTTGGTATTTAATAAAACGTATTTGGTCTTGGCTGTTTTGAATATTCCCTAGTTCTAAAAAGCTGGTTACTGGGTCTGTGTATTTGATCATGTATAGATTGTCTCTTGATTTGGCTACTCCACTAAATCCTCTTGTGGGTTGGTGTTGTTTGTATTTTTTTTCAACAGTATTAATTAAATTGGAGGTGAATTTCTTTCCCGATTTACTTTTTGAACTATAGTAACCAAAAATATCAACCCTTTGATTTTTATATCTCGAATCAATATGGATGACCATCATTCGTTGGTATTTACCTTTATTGGTTTTATATAGTTTGTTAACTGCTCTTGCTCTCTGTCTAAGCTTCTTATTGGAGCCGTATGGGATTTTCTGATTTTTCCAAATGGTTTCTTCTTTATCATTAGGTAGATAGGCCAGATCGCGTATCCCATCGTCTTTATCACGTGTAATCATATATGCCGTTGCTCCATGGCTAATTAATTCTCTGACTAGTCTAAGACTGATATCATATGCGTATTCATCCTCACTTAAAGTATGACCATCTCTTTTTCCCTGTGCTCCAGGGTCCGGCCCGCCGTGGCCTGCGACTACATAAAAAACGGCTCCTTTTAAATCTTGACTTTTGGATTTAACTTGTGCATATTTGCTCCCGAAAATATCAAAGCTTCTAGAAGAACTTAATTGTTTCGCATTGGGGAGCAGGTATTCCTTACCTATAATTAGATAGTTGTTGTCCTTAAGCTTTTTTTCGTTGAGCTTTATGAAGGCTTTTTGCATTTCTGGGCTGTCAATTCCGTTTCGTTCGAGTAGGGTGTGTATTCCATCTCCAGGCTGTGCTTTGACCTTTTTATTCTCGATCTGTGCAGTAGCAATACTAGATAGAATTAGTATATATAGAATGACGCTAAAAAATCTCATCTTTTTTTTACAAAGATATTCTTCAGTGAATTTTGTGAGAACATACTCTATAATATTTATTAAGTTTTGTTTGTTAATATTTGCTTAGAAATCGCTTTGCGCCACAATTAATAATTTGTAATTTCAATTTATAATAAGTTGTTAAAAAAAATGATGTTCTCGAGAGATAATATACTCAGAATGTATATCTTTGTTTTCGTCAAAATGTAAGTTGTTTATGTTATGCTTATCACCCAATTTAGTATATTCGCATCAATAATTTATTATTGATAATCGTATAATGCTCGTGTATTTGAAAAAAGTTATGAATTATAAATTATTTCTGAGTTGCCTATCACTTGTTGTCTTTTCGATGCTGATTGCAGTTGATACCTATGGTCAAAGAATAAAACCAAATAGGTGGTTTGTTTCTGGAGAAGGTGGTGTTTCTGTGTTTTTTGGTGATATCAAAAGGTATGATTATGTGCCGGACTTTGAATCCCCCAGTGAGATTCAGCCCATGTTTAGTCTTAATGTGGGTAAGGAGTTTTCGCCTGTTTTTGGTGTTAGAGGTCAGTTTTTATATGGCAAGCTTAGTGGTCACAAGAAGTCGGCCAAGTGTAATTTTGAAGGGACTGTTTTTGGTGCGCATGCATTAGTAGATTTTAATCTTATATACCTTTTGACTAAGCATCGGTATGGTGATAGTCGTATTAATATTTTAGCAAGCCTTGGTGTTGGTTATATAAATTGGGACTCAAAATTGTATTCAGATAATCCTTTTCCCGACGGTACTTATTTGGTTGATGAAAACTCTAATGGTGCCTTGAGTTTTCCGGGTGCTTTAAGTATAGAGTATCTCATCACAAAAAATATTTCGGTTGGTATATCTGGAATGTTGTATGTGGTGTCTTCAGATGAGATTGATGCTAAGCCAGGTGGAATAAAAATGGATATGATTAATTATAATAGCATAGGTTTGGTATATCGATTTGATTCTAAAAGAAAAGCTTCTCGAAAAAACATCAAATATCGACTCGATGCTAGTATTTATGAGCCTACAGAAAAGGAACTTCCAATTGTGGGAGGTGCTGTTGTTGCTGTTCCTGAAGGTCAGAATGAATCAGCTGAGTCTGTTAGTAAGAATCAAGACCTTGCTGTTGAGAATGGGCAAGCAGGTGAAGGTGGTAATGGTGAGAAGCAGTTGGTAGAAGAATATGAAGCAGTTGAAAAAACTCATGAATACCAGATTAATCATGAGCTTGAGAAAGAGGCAATGGAGAAGGAGACTTGGGCTTCGAAAGGTGATGATGTTTGGCCAGGTATTAATTTCTCTGTACAAGTAGCTGCAACGAAAAATCCTAGAAGCCCTGAAGAGTTGAAAGAACAGTTTGGTATTAAGTCCAGGGTGTTTGAGAGGTTTGATGGTGAGTGGTATAGATATTCAGTTGGTCATTACGATAAAATGTGGAGAGCTAAAGAGTTAAGGAATACCATAAGAAGTACTAATGGGATTGAAGATGCTTTTATTGTCGTTTATCGCGATAATGAAAGGATAAGTTTAGAAGAGGCATTAAATTATGCTGCAAGAACTCAGTCTGTAGTACTTGTTAAGGAAGAGCAGCAAGTTAGTGAAGAAGATTTAGAGAAAGTTTACCCTTTAATAAGATTAGATCAAAGTATTCCATCGGAAGGTATACTTATTGGAGTGCAGATACTTTCTGTTCGAAACGATCATTATCCTTTAGGTGTATTTAGTGGGATCTATGGAATAGAGAAAAATATCTTGGTTAATATAAAATCACCATGGCATAAATTAATAGCCGTTGGCTTCGATGATTATGAAAATGCTCTTGATTATCAAGACTATGCCAGATCTAAAGGATTTATTGATGCTTTTGTAGTCGCTTTTAAAGATGGGAAGCGAATAAGTATTTCTACCTTGAAGTCTCTCACTAATGGGCAGTAGTTTAGTTTTTCTTTAATCTGTTAACATTAAGTTAATATTGAATTAATACAATCATAATATTTGTTCTTCTCTCCTTGAGTTAAATATGGTTTATTTTGCAAAAAAAACATATTTAAATGGAGAGTATTTATATTGTAATTGTTGGAGTGCTATTTATCTTAGCAATATCCGACTTGGTAGTGGGGGTCAGTAATGATGCTGTAAACTTCCTAAATTCTGCGGTTGGTTCTAAAGCGGCAAGTTTTAAAGTGATTATGTTCGTCGCGGCCCTGGGAGTGGTAGTTGGGGCTACATTTTCAACGGGTATGATGGAGGTGGCCAGAAAAGGAATTTTCCATCCTCAAATGTTTTATTTTTCAGAGATTATGGTGATATTCTTTGCCGTGATGATTACTGATGTCATTCTCTTGGATACTTTCAATACTTTTGGTATGCCAACTTCTACAACTGTTTCAATTGTTTTCGAGTTATTAGGGGCGGCTGTAGCTATTGCCTTATTGAAGGTAATGGGCGATAGTGGATTGTCAGTCTCTGACTACATTAATAGTAGTAAAGCTTTGGCTATTATTTCAGGGATATTGTTATCTGTTGTGGTCGCTTTTTTAAGTGGAGCGATTATACAATATATTAGCAGATTGATTTTCTCCTTCCGATTTAAAAAGAAAATGAAATTATATGGCTCTATTTGGGGAGGGCTCTCTATTGCAGCTATTACATACTTCATTTTAATAAAAGGGCTCAAGGGATCTCCTTATGCTAGTTATGAAATGGCAGATGGAGTGCTGCTTAAGGAGTGGGTTCAGGTAAATGCTGTTTTAATTATAGGTTTTAGCTTTGCTGCTTGGACGGTCTTGCTACAGATGATAACTTGGCTGTTTAAGATAAATATTTCTAAGGTGATTGTGCTGGTAGGTACATTTGCTTTGGCAATGGCTTTTGCAGGAAACGATTTAGTAAATTTTATTGGAGTTCCTTTGGCGGGTTACGAATCATATATGCAGTTTGCCGCTAACCCTGGAGCAGATCCAAATGCTTTCTTAATGACTGGATTGGGTGGCAAAGTTGAAACACCATTTATATTTCTGATTTTGGCCGGTGCAGTGATGGTAGTTACACTTTATTTTAATAAAAAGGCTAAAAGAGTTATTAAAACTTCTGTTGATTTAAGCCGTCAAGATGAAGGTACTGAACGATTTGGGTCTACAATGTTTTCAAAAGTATTAGTTCGTTCGGCAATTCGTGTTAATAAACGTGTTTCCAGTATTCTGCCTCAGAGAACCAATGACTTTATCAGGCAGCAGTTTGATGCTTCTAGAGCTGAAGAGGTTTTGGAAGGAGAGGAAAGACCTGCATTTGATATGATTAGAGCTTCTGTAAACTTAGTAGTGGCTAGTATATTGATATCCTTTGCAACTTCTTTAAAACTTCCTCTATCCACAACTTATGTTACTTTTATGGTGGCTATGGGGACTTCGTTAGCTGATAATGCATGGGGCAGAGAAAGTGCTGTTTATAGAATTACAGGTGTTATTTCTGTAATAATGGGTTGGTTCTTTACAGCTATGGCGGCTTTTACTGTTGCTTTTGTGGTGGCATTTTTATCACAACTAGGTGGTTTTATTGTAATTGGGTTGTTTATTTTAATTGCTGCTTATAGTGTGATTAGATCTCATATTAAAGGTAAAAAATCAGAGGATGCACAAGAAGAAGAAAAACAAGTAAGCGAATTAGCAGAATCGGTGAGTGTTTCAGATATTCATCTAGAATGTAAATCTTCTGCCTCAGATTCTTTCCATTTAGTAGCTGACGTGTTTGGGGGTATGGTAGATGGCTTGGCAAGTGAGAATAGAAAGGAATTAAGTCATACTTTCAAGAAAGCAAAATCTTATAATAAGAAAGTAAAACGAGCAAAAGGTGATATTAAGAATGTCATTTTGCGCCTTGATGATGATGCTTTAAACTCTGCCCAGTATTACACGCTGGTTCTCGATTATATGAGAGAGATTGGTCGCAATTTGATGTTTATTACAGAGCCTTCATTGGAGCATGTTGATAATAATCATAAACCTATAGGTCCAAAGCAGACAGAAGATTTATCTGTCTTAAACAAAGATATTGAATCGTTTGTGAATGCTGCTGTTCAGATCATCACTGAAAGTTCATATCAAAGACTTCCTGACCTATTAAAACAGAGTGAGGGTATATTGAGTAATATGGATGGCTATACTATGGCCCAGATTAAGCGTTTGAAGAAGAATAAAACAGGCGCTAAGAATACAAAGTTATTCTTAGATGTATTGGCTGAGACTAAGTCATTAATGGTGAATATGGTTAATCTGACCAAGTCAATGCGTGACCTATCAAAAATAGGTGGCATGTATTATGAATAAAGTATTGGTGTAAAATAAAATTTTAGAGCCGTTTCTTAATTAGAGCCGGCTTTTTTTTTGCTTATTTGTTCGAGCTAATACTTTCCTCATGGTTAATACAAATATTCCACAGAGATTAGTATGAACCTACTGTATAATTAGAATTTCAGATGTGTATATTGAATGCTGTCTCATTTGAGCTAATTACCTGATGCTATGCAAAGTTTATAAAGACTTCCGCAGGAATGTCTAAGCCGCCTTATATCAAAGTCGTTAAGCCTGACTTACTTCAGGAAGTCGGAGCAAATGGCGTGAAGGAATAAAAAACAATACTGTTTGACCCTCGTTAGTGATCATTCGTAGAATGTCACTATAGGGAGGAGTTTATGCTGACATGTAATCGTCAACATTTATTGTTTTTCCGGAAAGGCATTTGTGGAGTAGTCTTTGATATACAGCGGAGGCCTGTCTAACTGCGAAAGCCAGGTAGATTTTGTAACACTTTTTCAAAAAGTGTTGAAGAGAAATATATTATCATGCTTTTTCAGATTAAATGAACCATTTGGGTAATATATTTATTAATAATAGCTTCCTAAATTAACAAGAGAAAAAATGACTAGATTGTCCATCCCCCAGAAAAACACGTTGATCCTATATTTGTCTGGAATGATAATCAATTCATGGCATTGGTTTTGTAAATGAATGTTGAGTTATTCTTTTTCGTTTGTAATAAGAGTGGCCAAAATAAAAGCGGCATCGTTAATAACAATGCCGCTTTTTTAGGGTATTAAATCTTTTATTTCTTTCTAATGGCTTTTAAATCTTCAAGGATGTAAATAGATTCTAAGATATAATTGTCTTTAGTAATCTCGTCGTGCCACTCATCTGTTGTTACTCGTTTTGTACTATCTGCGTTTATTTTTGGGGTATCAAATTTTAAATCTCTAACAGAAATCGCTAAAGTGTCCTCCCCAATGTGCTCGAATTGTTTAATAAAATCTTTTCGGGCTTTTTTATCAATTTCGTACTTATCAAATTTTAGGGGTTCAACAGTTTCTTCTCTTCTTTTCTTCACCCATTTGGCATATTTTTCAATTTCATTAAAGCTTGAGTTTGCTTTTGTTCTTTTGCTGCTATTTTCTTTAATGTATTGATAGTTTGGGATGTAGTTGTCAAGTTTTTGGTATTCAACAGCTGCGATTTCGTCCCAGGGAAGAGCAAAATCCATTTCTTTTTCGCCGAAATCTATATAGGAATAGTTCGTGGGTAAAATAACATCGGGAACAACTCCTTTTAATTGGGTGGCTCCACCATTGATTCTATAGAATTTTTCCATCGTGATTTTTAATGAACCAAAACTTTTATAGTCATTGAACTTTGATGGAAGTAGTCTGTCTAAATCAACAAACTGCTGAACGGTTCCTTTGCCGAATGTGGAATTAGAGCCAACAATAACTGCTCTTTGGTAATCTTGTAGGGCTGCCGCAAGAATTTCTGAAGCAGAAGCGCTGGTCTCACTGACTAAAACAACAAGGTTGCCATCGTAGTTTAGTATGTTATCATGGTCTCTTAATACGCTTTGTTGGCCAATACTGCTTCTTCTTTGTACTACTGGACCTTGATCGATAAATAGACCTGCTATTTCTACTGCGTCACGTAAAGAACCACCACCGTTACCTCGAAGGTCAATAATGACATTGTCAATACCTTCGCTAGTGATTTTTTCTAATTCTTTTTTCATATCAGCACCACAACTTCTGCCTTTAGGATCGTTGAAGTTGGTATAGAAACTTGGAAGATAAATATATCCTACTTCAAGTCCTTTCTCATTTTTTGGGCTAATAACCGCAGATTTCGCATAGGTTTCTTCTCGAATAACTATGTCACGAATAATCGGAACTACCATAATTGTACCATCGGGTTTTTTAATAGTTAGTCTAACCTCTGTTCCTTTGGCTCCTCTAATCAACTTTACGGCCTCGTCAAGTCTCATGTCATAAACGTCTACAGGCTCCTCATCAGCTTGTCCAACCTTCATAATAAGGTCTTCTTCTTTTACAAGGCCAGTTTTCCATGATGGACTGCCCGGCAATACTTCTACTACTCTGATATAACCATCTTTTGGTGATAGTGTGGCTCCGATTCCTTCTAGTTGTCCTGAGAATCGGATATCGAAATCTTCTTTCAATTTTGGAGGGAAGTAATTAGTGTGGGGATCGAAGACGGCAGCTAATGAATTTTCATAAACAGATATTCTATCGGTATTATTTACCTGATCTATCATTCTATGGAACCAGTCGTCCTGTCGTTTGAGAATTTTTTTTCTAGCGTCTGCTTCTAGTTCTGGAAAAGTTTTAATAGTTACAGTATCACTTTTTTCTGAAGCATCGGTTTGTTCCTTTAGTTTGGTGCTGATGTTCGTAATGGTTTGGTATTTTAATGCTTTTCTCCAACGTTCTTTTAACTCATTCATATTTTTACAATAAGAAACTTTGTCAGGATCCATTTCAATAGATTCATCAATTTCATAATTGAAGGGTTCTGCAAGTATTTCTTTATAAAGCTCTTGTATTTGGAGTGTTCTTTTGTTTAGGGTAGAAATAGAAATGTTGAAAAAGTCTAACTTGTCCGCTGTAAGTTGATTGTCTAATTCGTATTTATACTCTGACAACATGTCTATGTCTTCCTGTAATAAGAAGTTTTTGCTTCTATCGATATTCTTCACGTATTCTTCGAAAAACTCAAAAGACAAGCTGTCGTTAAGTTCTTTAGGAGAATAATGTGCTCTTTCTAAAGAAGAGATAATCACATTGCTTAAAATCTTATTCTTTTTATTGTCGAATATTTTTTGCTGAACTTCGTCTTCAATGTCGGTCTGCGCAAATATGGGAATGTTGAATAATAGTATGATTGCGATTAGTAGATTCGTGTTTCTGATCATTTTGGGTTTTTTAATTATTGTAAAAGTGGTGGTACAAAAAAATAATCTCATCAATTTTCAAAAATAGGAAATTTACTTCAGCAAATGCCTGTTATGCCGTTAATATTTGTTAAGCTAAATAAAAAAAACACCCGACGTTTGCCGGGTGTTTTTTGGAATATATATTGAGTTTAATTAAGATACAAATACCTTATACATCGATATTTGCATATTTCGCATTCTGTTCAATGAATTCTCTACGAGGAGGAACTTCATCTCCCATTAACATAGAGAATACGTGATCTGCTTCAGGTTCATTTTCAATTTCAACTCTTCTGAGTGTCCTTCCTTCCGGATCCATGGTGGTATACCATAATTGCTCTGCGTTCATTTCTCCAAGACCTTTATAGCGTTGGATATGAACCCCTTTGTCTTTCCCGTCGGTGGCCATTTTGGAAACGAATAAATCGCGTTGGTCATCATCCCAAGCATAATGTTCTTCCTTGCCTTTTCTAACTAAGTATAAAGGGGGAGTAGCAATATAAACATAGCCTTTTTCGATTAATTCTTTCATGTAACGGAAAAAGAATGTTAGGATTAATGTGGCGATATGACTACCGTCCACATCGGCATCCGTCATGATGATGATTTTGTGGTATCTAAGTTTATTTATGTTTAAGGCTTTGCTATCTTCCTCGGTTCCAATTGAAACTCCAAGCGCCGTAAACATAGTTTTGATTTCCTCATTTTCAAAAATCTTATGAGGCATTGCTTTCTCCACGTTTAAAATCTTACCTCTAAGAGGAAGGATGGCTTGGTATTTTCTGTTTCGTCCTTGCTTGGCTGTTCCACCCGCAGAATCTCCCTCCACTAGGTATATTTCACTCAAAGCAGGGTCTTTTTCAGAGCAATCAGCAAGTTTACCAGGTAAGCCTGAACCAGAAAGCACATTCTTTCTTTGCACCAATTCACGAGCTTTACGAGCAGCATGACGAGCGGTAGCAGCTAAAATCACTTTGTCGACAATTCGTCTGGCATCTTTTGGATTTTCTTCTAAATAATTATTCAAGGCTTGAGAAATCATTTGATCAACAGCTCCCATTACTTCGCTATTTCCTAGCTTGGTTTTGGTTTGCCCTTCAAACTGTGGCTCTTGAACTTTAACGCTAATAACAGCTGTTAAGCCTTCTCTAAAGTCATCACCATTAATATCAAACTTCAACTTAGTTAATAAGCCAGATTTGTCTGCATAAGACTTTAGTGTTCTGGTTAAACCTCTTCTGAAACCACTTAAATGCGTTCCTCCCTCATGGGTGTTAATGTTGTTTACATAAGCATGAACATTCTCAGAGAAAGAAGTATTATATCTCATGGCGATTTCGATGGGAATACCATTCTTTTCGCCTTCCATATAGATGGCGTTCGGAATCAATTTTTCACGAGTTTCATCCAAATAGTCAATAAAATCATTAAGACCTTTTTCAGAATGATAGGTTTTGTTTTTAAACTCACCATCATCTCCGTTTTCTCTTTCGTCTATCAGTTTTAAGGTAATACCTTTATTTAAAAAGGCCAATTCACGCATTCTATTAGCAAGAGTGTCGAAATTGTATTCGGTAACTGTAAAGATGGATGCATCAGGTAGGAAAACAACTTCGGTTCCTGTTTTATCAGATTCCCCAATTTGTTTTACATCATATAATGGTCTTCCGATATTATATTCTTGTTGGAATATTTTTCCTTCACGATATACAGTAGCGATTAACTGCGTAGATAAGGCGTTCACACAAGAAACACCAACCCCGTGTAATCCACCAGAAACTTTATAGGACCCTTTGTCAAATTTACCACCAGCATGAAGCACGGTCATTACTACTTCTAAAGCAGAGCGTCCTTCTTTCTCATGAATCCCAGTGGGGATTCCACGTCCATTATCTGTTACCTTTATGGAATTATTTTCTTGGATAACAACTTCTATAGTATCGCAATGGCCAGCCAATGCTTCATCAATAGAGTTGTCAATTACCTCATAAACCAAATGGTGTAAACCTTTGGATGAAATGTCGCCGATATACATAGCAGGACGTTTTCTAACCGCCTCTAATCCTTCTAATACCTGTATGTTATCCGCCGAATATTCGTTTTGTTTATTCAATTCTTGATCTGTCATAAGTACATTCAATTATAGTCGCGCAAAGATAATTAAAATATGCTAAGATTGGGTGTTTTAAAGCTTCACACAATATTTGTTTTTATTAACAATTGTTAATGTTTGAAAGGCTTGAAGTCCTTGTGCTTATAGGTCGTTTTATTTGAGTCAATTGTGGATAAGAGATTATTGATATTGACCTTATTTTACACTTGTCGTCCATCTTTTATTTTATCTTTGCCAAAAAAACCACATGCAAAAGAAAACTTTGGTATTGGGAGCTAGCCCAAAGCCAGAAAGATATTCTTATAAAGCAGTGAAAATGCTTCAAGAATATCAACATCCAGTTGTGGCAGTTGGATTTCGTGAATCAGTAATAGATACGATCCCAATCCATAAGGGAGAGCCCATTTTCGAGGGTGTCGATACTTTGACTCTTTACCTTGGCCCTCAAAATCAAAAGAATATTTATCATTATATACTAAAGATTAATCCTAAACGTATTATCTTTAACCCAGGTACCGAAAATTCTGAATTAATGAATTTGGCAAAAGAGAATGGAATTGAAGTAGAAGTTGCATGTACCTTGGTTTTATTATCAACCAATCAATATTAGTTTTATGAAGCAATGGAGCTTATACCTGTTAATTATCCTATTATCATTGAGTAGTGTTTTAGTGGCCCAAGCCCAAATTGAGTCTCGTTTAGCGATTCATTGTGCCACTAAGCAAATTGAAATTCCAGTTCAGTTTAAAAATTTGGAGAACATTAAATCCATACATCTTAAATTGAAATTTGACAATACCTTGATTCAATTTGATAGTAGTGTGTATCATAATTCTGATTTTGAATTAGAGAATAAAGAGGAGTATAGAATAAAAACTTCTGTATCTAACGATACCATCTCAATAGATTGGGCAGCCTACTATGGAGTTAACCTAGAGGATGGTCTATTTCTATCACTGCTTTTTACAGAAAAGCCCAGTGCAAATGGGGATGCAATTTTTACTTGGTTTGAAGAGGTTTGTAGTTTTACTAATGTTACAGATTTAGATATTGATGCTAGTTATATAGTAGATGCTAGCTTGCCTGTACCTTATGTAAGTGAAGTTGAAATAGACTTTGAACAATTTACAATTGGCTGTAGAGATGATAGTGAAAATGGTGGTTGTAAAGCTCAAGCAGAAGTTAATATATCTGGAGGAACGGCTCCATATATTTATAAATGGAACGATAAGTTTAATCAGAATGATAGTATTGCAATAGGTCTTTGTCAAGACCCAGTTTTTGTTTCTATTCGTGATGCAGGAGGTTGTATTTATGGAGATTTGTTCAAACCTGTTATTTATGCTGCTGCAGTATATGATATAGCCGCAAATCCAGAAGAAATTTACATTACAAAACCCGATGTGGAATTTGCAATAGAAATAGAGGATGGTTTTATTGAAAAATATGAATGGGATTTTGGTGATGAATCTAAAGCCTATTCAGATATCACGACCCATACTTATCAACAAGTGGGTACCTATGATATCTCCCTTTATACTGAGAATATAGATGGGTGCGATACTATTGTTTATTTAAATACTTTTGAAGTAAAAGAATTAAATTTTTGTATCCCCAATGTATTCACTCCTAATGGGGATGGTGTAAATGATACTTGGATTTTTAAAATTATTGGTGGTGATGGTGGAGGAGAAGATTCTGAAGAGTCATTAAAATCAACAGGAATTCAAGAAGTAACCAAGTGTACTGGAGATGATTTAGTGTTTCAAGAACATTTTAAATCTACCGAGTTGGTGATATTTAATAGGAATGGCTCCAAACTTTTCGATTGTATAAATTGTACAGATAATTGGGATGGCGGTGGATTGCCAGATGGAGTTTATTTTTATGTATTTACATGGGAAGGTGAATATTCAAATGGAAAAGAACAAGGAAGTGTAACCATTCTCGGCGGACAGAATTAGAAAATTATTGACTAAAAATAGAAATGGAGAAAGTTAATCAAATCGAAGCGTTTGCTTCACAAGTTAGAAGAGACATTATCAGAATGGTACATGGCGTGAAATCTGGTCATCCAGGTGGTTCATTGGGTTGTGCTGATTTCTTAAGTACTCTTTATCAAGAGGTATTGGATTATAGTCCTGAGAATTTTACTTTAGATGGAACAGATGAGGATTTGTTCTTCCTATCAAATGGACATATTTCGCCAGTATGGTATAGTGTTTTAGCTCATAGTGGATTTTTCCCAGTTGAAGAATTAGCTACCTTTAGAAGATTGGGAAGTCGACTACAAGGACATCCTACTACTCATGATCATTTACCAGGTATTAGAATCGCTTCGGGTTCACTTGGTCAGGGTTTGTCGGTAGCTAACGGAGCAGCACAAGCTAAAAAACTTAATGGCGACAAGCATTTAGTGTATACACTTCATGGTGATGGTGAATTGAATGAGGGTCAAATCTGGGAAGCTGCTTTATATGCTGCAGCTAAAAAAGTGGATAACCTCATTGCAACTATCGATTATAACCAAAAGCAAATAGATGGTCCTATTGAGGAAGTAATGGATTTAGGGGATTTAAAAGCAAAATGGTTAGCCTTTGGTTGGGAAGTTTTAGAAATGGATGGTAATCAAGTTTGTGAGATTATCGATACCATGAAAATAGCCAAATCAATGACAGGTAAAGGAAAACCTATCGTTATCATTATGAAAACAGAAATGGGTGCCGGAGTCGACTTTATGATGGGAACTCATAAATGGCATGGTTCACCTCCAAATGATGAACAAGCTGCTGATGCACTTTCTCAATTAACAGAAACGCTTGGCGATTATTAATGATTAAAAAACTTATATATTACATTTCTATAGTTTCTTTACTTCTTGTACTGAAGCCTTTAGCGGCTCAAGAGCAAAAACAAGAAAAAGAAGAAATCACTCGTTTACTTTTTGTATTCGATGCTTCTCAATCTATGTTCGGACGTTGGAATTACCAACAGAAGATATTTGCAGCTAGAGAAATATTATCCAACTTTTTGGATAGCCTAGCAACAGTTGAGAATGTAGAAGTGGCTTTTCGAGTATTTGGTGATCAATATCATGTGCCTCCTCAAGTTTGTGAAGACAGTCGATTGATTGTGCCGTTCGCAAAGAATAATTCTAAAAAGATTAAAAAGGCGCTTAAAGATATTGTTCCCAAAGGAACTACACCAATTTCTTATGCTTTAGAAGAGGCTGCTGCTGACTTCCCCGATTGTGATCATTGTAGAAATATCATCATTTTAATAACTGATGGTATTGAAGAATGTGAAGGAGACCCATGTGAAGTCAGCCTACGCCTTCAGGCCAAAGGAATCATGTTGAAACCATTTGTAATTGGAATTGGAAAAGATTTTAAAGGACAATACGATTGTGTGGGAACTTTTATTGAAGCAGTTACTGAAGAGGATTTTGTAACTGGATTAAATGTGATGATCAGCCAGGCTTTGAATAATACTACGGCGCAGATTAATTTGTTGGATGCAAATAATCAGCCATCAACAACTAATGTAGCGGTAAGCATATATGATCATTATACAGGTTTGATGAAGCATAATTTTATTCATACCCTGAATGCTTTTGGGGTTCCTGATACTTTATTTTTAGATCCTAGAAATGTATATGATATAGTGGCTCATACCATACCTCAAGTGAGATTGGATAGTGTTATTATAAATGAAGCTGAACATAATACCATTGCCTTAAAAGCACCAGTTGGAGTTTTGAATTTAGAAGTAGATAGTAAAGAGCCCATAAATGGGATGCAAGCATTGGTGCGAAAACCAAATGGTCCTCTTACTTTAAATGTGCAGCAGTTCGGACAAAAAGAAACTTATTTAACGGGTTATTATCAGTTGGAAGTTCTAAGTCTGCCGCGTTTAATCATTGATAGTATACTGATTTCTCAAAATCATGTGACCAATGTAGATATTCCTGGACCGGGTATTTTGGTAGTCAAGAAGCCAGGCCTTGGTTATGGAAGCATATTTGAAGAAACAGAGGAGGGCTTAGAATGGGTTTATCGATTTAGAAATGAAATTAATCATATTGAATCTTTATACCTATTACCTGGCAATTACCGTATTGTTTATAGAAATAAGTTTTCAAATTCCACTTTAGATAGTATCGAAAAGCGTTTTAAAATTAAAACTGGAGCTACAGTAACTCTGGATTTAAACAAATAGTGAAAATAAATATGATGAAAAAATATACATATACAGAGAAAAAAGATACGCGTTCAGGGTTTGGAGCTGGTCTTTATGAGTTAGGTAAAACAAACCCTAATGTGGTAGCATTGTGTGCTGACCTAATAGGATCATTAAAAATGAATCAATTTGCTGACGAGTTTCCAGATCGTTTCTTTCAAGCTGGAATAGCAGAAGCGAATATGATTGGTATGGCTGCAGGTTTAACCATTGGAGGTAAAATTCCTTTTGCTGGTACTTTTGCCGCTTTTGCTACTGGTAGAGTTTATGATCAAATTCGTCAAAGTGTAGCTTACTCCGAAAAGAATGTGAAAATATGTGCTTCTCATGCTGGAATTACCTTAGGAGAGGATGGTGCAACACATCAAATCCTCGAGGATATTGGTTTGATGAAGATGTTACCAGGTATGACAGTTATTCATACTTGTGATTATAATCAAACCAAAGCAGCTACTTTAGCCATAGCAGAGCACGAAGGTCCCGTTTATTTAAGATTTGGACGTCCAGTTGTGCCTAATTTTACTGTAGCAGACGAGAAGTTTGAGATAGGAAAAGCTCAAATGTTGAACGAAGGTACTGATGTTACTATTGTAGCAACAGGACATATGGTATGGGAAGCTATTTTGGCTGGTGAGGAACTTGAAAAACAAGGGATCTCTGCAGAAATCATTAATATTCATACCATTAAACCTTTGGATGATGCTGCTATTTTGAAATCAGTTGCAAAAACGGGTTGTTTGGTAAGTGTGGAAGAGCACATGGTTGCAGGTGGTTTAGGAGAAAGTATTGCCTCATTATTGGCAAAAAATACACCTTGCCCTATGGAATTAATTGGCGTTAATGACGAATGGGGACAGAGCGGAACACCTGTCCAGTTATTGGAAAAATATGGCCTAAATTCGGAAAGCATTATACAGTCAGCTTTAAAAGTTGTAAAGAGAAAATAAGTTTAACATAGGATGTTAAAAAACAGGTCTTTGACCTGTTTTTTACTTTGTGTATAAACAACAGTTTATTAATGAAAACTGTTGTTTACCTTAATTAAAATACAAGAATTATAATTTGAATTCCGAAATTCAGACAAGTCTACTAAAACCATTTAGCTAAGTTATTGATACTGGGATTTGTACTATTCTGGCATGTATTTTGTTATAAAAAGGTCTGAGTTCTTTCATTAAGTTAATCTTAATAAATAGCGTTGGAGTGGTTACCGCGCTATGGAGTAGTGATACTCCGCATAATTAATATTTTTTTAATAATTGTTCGAAAGCCAGAGAATTTCTTCTTTGGCTTTTTTTTTGTGCCTGATTTTATGAAATAAATTTAAAAGAAATACATCTATTTCAACAAAAAAAAACTCCAAGAACTAGAATAAAATTCCAGTCCTCAGAGTTTTTTTAATAAAGCTCTATACTCTATGCTCTTCGCCCTAAGCTACAAAATCAAAGTAACAGAACCCTTATAAGTCTCCACGTTACCATTCAAGTCCACCAGCTCTATTACATAGGCGTAAACACCAATCGGAGCAATTTCGCCAGTGGTTTCATCAATGCCATCCCAAGGTTGTAGGTAGTTATCGGTTTCATAAACCTGCTTGCCCCAACGGTTGAAGATTTTAAAACGATAGCTCTTGTCCTCGA
>NZ_JABKBZ010000253.1:0-663 GCF_013166635.1 Lentimicrobium sp. S6
TGGTACCGGTTTGAGTAAAATATCCATCAAAAGAAGCAGAATAATCGTGGTCACCAATAGAAAGGCCTTCAAATAAAGCAAGTCCATCAAATGCAGAAGTAACAGTCACACCATCTATAGTGATTTCAATACCTTCAGCACCCATTGGATTTCCTTCAACAGAACACCAGAAGAAAGCATCAAAAGTAGTAGGAACAGGAATCATAATAATAAACTGCTCCACATTCTGGTCAACAATAGAAATGGTTCCAGTCTGTGTCTCATATCCATCAAAAGAAGCAGAATAATCGTGGTCACCAATAGAAAGGCCTTCAAATAAAGCAAGTCCATCAAATGCAGAAGTAACAGTCTCACCATCAATAGTGATTTCAATACCTTCAGCACCCATTGGATTTCCTTCCACAGAACACCAGAAGAAAGCATCAAAAGTAGTAGGAACAGGAATCATAATAATAAACTGCTCTACATTCTGGTCAACAATAGTAATGGTACCAGTCTGTGTCTCATATCCAACAAAAGAAGCTGTATAATTGTGTTCACCAATAGAAAGGCCTTCAAATAAAGCAAGTCCATCAAATGCAGAAGTAACAGTCACACCATCTATAGTGATTTCGATACCTTCAGCACCCATTGGATTTCCTTCCACAGAACACCAGAAGAAAG
>NZ_JABKBZ010000254.1:0-661 GCF_013166635.1 Lentimicrobium sp. S6
TCTTTCTACTCATTCAATCTATTGCCGGTAAAATGCCCATTTCCAAGACGGGTTTTTTCAATATAAAAAGAACGCTTTTATTAAATTCTATGCTTTGAGTTTGGTTATTCTAAATTATTGGCAACGTCCTAGGCTATGCATAGTGTGGTTTTCAAAGCCATTATCTATCTGCCTACTCCGATGTTTATTTTATGTTTATATGTTCAAATCTACTACAAAACCCCACATTATGTATGAGCCTCTGTTGCCAATTGTTTATTCCTTCAATATGGAAGATTTTCTCTCTTCACAAAACCAAATTAGCAAAGCATTAAAATCTTTGTCATTAGTCATTTTCCCAGGGCATTTTTACTAAAATTTCCTTCATCCTTAATCTCTTCTAGGCAATAGAATTTCCGAGGATGTTCTATTTATTAGAAGATGCTCCAGCTGCCAATTTAAGTTCGAACTTAAAATGTCCTCGCCTAAAACATGAGGTCAAAAACTTCGTCTTTAATTATTCACCTCCTAAAAACCCGATGAAATTCGAACTTAATGGATATACCGGCGTTATTGTGCCAGTCATACCGACGTTATTGTGCCAGTGTGAACAGCTATAATTTCTAGGCTAAATTTACACATTAATTTGTTTCATTTTCACACATTAATTTTCCTAAATATT
>NZ_JABKBZ010000255.1:0-659 GCF_013166635.1 Lentimicrobium sp. S6
GAAACATCTCCATCATCGCTATAGGTTGTACCAAAAAACAAATAACCCCCTTTATAAGGAATAATACTTTGTACATTGTCATAGTCAGTACCTCCGTAACATTTTTCCCAGGTTTTAACGAAGTTTTGAGAAAAGGCGAGGAGGTTTCCTAGTATGAAGATGGATATTAGTATTTTTCTCATTTGTATTTTTTTTAAAAGAGAGGCTGTTTGAAATTTATTGTTTCAGGTATCAATGACTTTTTGCCCCGACCCTAATAAGAGGGTGTCAAATCTGATGTTCTTTTTTTATCAATCATTTAAATATAGCAAATCATGATAAATTGATTTTTTCGGTTTGCCCCATCCCTAAAGGGAGCCGAAAAAACCAGATTCCCATTTTCAAATAAATTTTACTTTATCTGAATATAAAATATTAAATTAGGAATCAAAAACTGGACACCTTACCCTAAATTACAATAATGGTTTCTCTTTTACCTTTCAAACAGCCTCATCTATTTACTATTTAGTTATTATTAATTTTCCACTTTGTTTGAGTTCTCCGCTAATGAACTCATAATTATAAGCACCGGCTTTTAAGCTGCGGGTATCCCATACCTTTTGACCTGTTTCGCCTGTTAAGTTGAATTGGGCCACTTGTTTACCATCAATGCTTTTGAT
>NZ_JABKBZ010000256.1:0-650 GCF_013166635.1 Lentimicrobium sp. S6
CCTTTAACGCAAAATTAAAGCATTTTAGGTCTGAATTCAGAGGTGTCAGAGATGTCAAATTTTTCCTTTTTCGATTGACAAATATTTTTGCGTAAAAATCAATTCCCCCAGAATTTCAACTTGACCCCAAATAGCTTTCATTGGTCAGGTAGTGGGCCAAAAGTGCTGGCATTGTGGGAATGCTAAAGGATCAGCCGTGCGATAGGCCTTTTGCTGTTGGTGTGTTTCGGCGTGGTGAGGCCAGCTTTGGCAAGCGCAGGGGCAGCGCCAGCTTTGTGGGAAAGCTATTTGTGTGGGCTGTGCTTCGTGGGCAAATAAAATCTTAGCGTCGGCCAAAATGAAAAGAAAATCTTCAGAATTCTAACTCAAATCTTATTTAAAAAAAAATCCAGGCCCTGAATAATAACGTTTAGTATATGAAATCGTTTGGCATTTCGGAGAGCAAACCTATCAAACCGATACAAATTAAATTAAGTGTACCGCCCTTAATATTAGCACTATCCGCCAAATGTTTTATATACCGTGTTGAACTAAACCTCCCCAAAGGGAGGTAGCTTTCGATTTAAATTCGTATTGAATACGTATAAATCTCATGTTTAATAATTTAATAAAATTAAATCATGAGTAAAATTACTATTTATTCTGAAGCC
>NZ_JABKBZ010000257.1:0-644 GCF_013166635.1 Lentimicrobium sp. S6
TCAACAGCAAGTATTCTGTCATTAGAGATAGCTGTTCTGTGGGTATATCTTCCCAAATAATTGATCACTTGTTTTGGTCCACCAAAAGCTTGTTTGGCGTACACTACCCAATCTTGATCGAATAACTCATTGGGAATCCATCCATTAATTGTTTTTTCTTGTTTAAGCAAACGAAGTTGCTCCACAAAACGAGCCCGAAACACACTGCTCAAGCTTTCTACATTAAACAGATATTGTCCTCTATTACGCGCATTTTTCCACTTTCCATTTGGCATTAAAGCTCCGGCAGGAACAATAAAGTGTATATGCGGATGATAATTTAGATTTTGTCCGGTAGTATGTAAAATAGCAGTAGCACCAATTTTGCCACCGATCCATTTTTGAGTGTTGCCAAAATCGCTTAAGACCTCCCATGATGTGGTAAAAAGCAGATGATATAGGGCATGCTGATTTCGGATAAACAAACTATTGAGTTTATGTGGAACTGTAAAAACCACATGAAAATATTTCACAGGCAATAAATCGGCCTCTCTATTAATAATCCACTTTTCTTTATCAATGGCTCCGCATTTTGGGCAATGTCGGTTACGGCAACTGTTAAACGCATCATGAATACTTCCACATTTTGTGCAAGCTTCTGTATG
>NZ_JABKBZ010000258.1:0-642 GCF_013166635.1 Lentimicrobium sp. S6
TTAGCATACTTCCTGCTAGTCATTATACTTATGTAGAGGCAACTATGAGCCAGAGAAAGGAAGATTTCATCAACTCTATGAATCATTGCTTACAATATTTTGGTGGCGTACCCCAAACTATAGTAACTGATAATTTAAAATCAGCAGTAACAAAATCAAGCAAATACAGTGCGATTTTAAACAAGAGCTTAAAAGATTTGGCTATTCATTATAAAACGAGCATAATCCCACCAGATCTTATTCGCCACAAGATAAAGCACTTGTTGAGGGAGCTGTGAAATTAGTGTATCAACGTATCTATTATCCTTTGAGCAAACAAACATTATTTAGCATATCAGAACTAAACAAAGCCATAAAAGAGAAACTGACAGAGTATAATGCTTTTCAAATGAAACAGTTGGGAACAAGTCGGTTTAAACACTTTTCAGACTATGAAAGATCATACCTCTCCTCTTTGCCATCACAACCTTATGAATTAAAAGAATACAAAAAAGCAAAAGTTCAAAAAATGGGCATTGTATATTTACATGAAGACAAAAACTACTACAGCGTTCCTTTTCGTTATATTGGCAATGATGTTGAAGTACAATATAACTCTGAAGACGTCGAAATATACTGTAAATCGGAGCGTATTGCCAATCA
>NZ_JABKBZ010000259.1:0-631 GCF_013166635.1 Lentimicrobium sp. S6
CACCCAGAGCATCTCTTTAGCCACCTAGGCGATTTCGATGTGACTCTAACTGTGGTAGATGGCAATGGTTGTGTGGATGATACCACCATGACCTTAAGCGTAAATCCTCGCCCTGTGGCAGGCTTCTCTTGGGAAAACAGCTGCTTTGGTAGCGATGTGCAATTTGTGGATACCAGTTATACCAGCCAAGGATTTATCACCAACTGGTGGTGGGATTTTGGGGACCCTGCTAGTGGCGCCTTTAACTTTAGCACCGCTCAAAATCCTACACATGCTTTTACTGCTCCAGGCATATACGACGTGCAACTCATCACCAAGGCATTTGGATATGATACCATAGTGCAGCAAGTGATAGTGAGAGAAGGACCTACTTCGGCCTTTGACTTCACCACGCCTTGCCAAGGAGAAAACGCCATCTTCACCGACCTGAGTGTAGCAGGTGCAGCACCTATTGAAAGCTGGTTCTGGGACTTTGCCGATGGAAGCACATCCACCGAGCAAAACCCAACACATCTTTATCAGTTTTCTGGTAATTATTTGGTAGACCTCACGGTAACCGATACCAATGGCTGTGAGCACAGCATTACTCAAAATGTAACCATTTGGCAAGGACCAACCGCCAAGTTTAACT
>NZ_JABKBZ010000260.1:0-629 GCF_013166635.1 Lentimicrobium sp. S6
CCTGTCTTTCGTAAATCATCCTCATCACTTGCTTCAAAGTATAATTGGGTCATATCGTAAAAAACAACATTTAAATCTCCTCCTAATACCTTCTGTGTGTGTTTAAATATGATTTGTTCTACTTTTCCTTTGTACTTGTCTTATAATTTATCTAGAAACCTGTAAATAGCACTGATTTCTAGCGTAGCACCCTGATACCTGTGTAGATAATCTATCGTTTTGAGTTTGCTTAACGGAAATGCTAATCGAGAGATTACTAAATGTCTGAATAAAACATCATCTATTTGGTTTAAGCCAATGAAATCAAATATTTCCCCAAAAATTAACTCCGGACCTATTGTTTGAATATTTGAATTATTCAAGGAGCTAAAAGCACTTCTTATTAACTCATCAGGTTTCGACTCGAACAATACTAATTGGCCTTGGTGTTCTAGTGTTTGTATTTCTTGTTTTGCTTTCTGTTCAAGTTTCTCAATATCGTGCTGCATAGTGGCGCAACCTATTGTCTTAATCACTTTATAATGACCTTTTGACTTGTTAATAATCTGAATACTAATGCTTCCAGATGTATTTTTCTTTCTCCGAATAAACATAAATTATCTTTGGGACACCCAAATATAAAATAAATG
>NZ_JABKBZ010000261.1:0-624 GCF_013166635.1 Lentimicrobium sp. S6
GACATTTTAAGTTCGAACTTTTTTGGCCGCTTAAAGAGTTTTTAAAATAAAAAATGCCCTGAAGAATGACTAATAATATAGATTTTAATGCTTTGATTATTTGGTGATTTGAAGGAGATGAAACCTATAAATTGAAGAGTTCAAAACGCTTGGTAACAAAGGCTCATACATAATGTGGGTTTTGTAGTAGAATAGAACATATAAACATAAAATAAACATCGGAGTAGGCAGATAGATAATGGCTTTGAAAACCACACTATGCATAGCCTAGGACGTTGTGTGCAACCTTAGAACCTAAATACCATAAATAATGGAGTTTGACAAGAAAATATTATCCTTTTTAAAACCTGATTTAGCTGATAAGATACTGCAAGAATCAAGTATAAAGGAATTCCCCAAAGGAATTGAAATTTTAAGAGAACAACAGTATGTTAAAGTATTGCCTCTTGTTGTAAGTGGACTTGTAAAAGTATATTCAAGATTTGACGAGAAGGAACTGGATATACCGGCGTTATTGTGCCAGTCATACCGACGTTATTGTGCCAGTGTGAACAGCTATAATTTCTAGGCTAAATTTACACATTAATTTGTTTCATTTTCACACATTAATTTTCCTAAATATTT
>NZ_JABKBZ010000026.1:0-63916 GCF_013166635.1 Lentimicrobium sp. S6
AGAACTTTCTTTTGTTTAAACCCCTTGTTAATTGGGAGTGCAAAGATACTCTATTTTTTAAAACTTCAAACTTTATTTGAAATATTTTTTAAAATTTTTAGAGAGCTTTTCGCCGCTAGTAAACTTATTCTTAAGTTTGTTTCGCTAAGCGGGTGCAAATATACAATGTTATTTGATTCGTGCAACATTTGTTTTAAAATAATTTATTTAATCCGAAAACTAATTTCAACTATCTGTAAAACAAGTATGTAAACACCAATATGTAAGGAACGTTGCTGTAATTGCGAGTGCAAAAGTACTGCTTTATTTCGCTTTTCCTAATGTTAATTCAAATTAATTTATTGAGATAAGCCTAAGTGATGTGAAATCAGGGTTTAGTATTTGTAAAATATTTACTTTTTTATTGTCATCTTAAATAGTTTTGCTGTTTTACGGAAGGTTGTAGCTATAAATGTAATGAAGAATTGTAGCTCACCAAGGAGTAAAGCCCAGAAAAGAAGAAGAATTTGGTATATAGGAAAGGATACGAATACAAAAAATAGTATTTTCCATAATACGAATAGTTCATTGGGAACGCCGAAAAAGTCTTTTACTAATGGCATGGTAAATAATATACTTTGTCCTGCCAATGCAAATACGGTCATTATTTTAAATAATTTCCAATTGGAATCGATATTCCATTTAGATTTAAATCTGATAAAGTAGTTTTTTAGCATAGTCTGGCAAAGGTATACTATATCTAAAGTTGGTTTTTTATTATTTTGTTAAGAAGGATTTAATTTTGTCATCTATTAGTTTGATTATTTTTGTTGACCTACCTTGAATAAACAAATCTGTTATTTTTTTTGTATAAAGAGATGGTTTTGTATTTATTTCTATAATTGTTGTTCCATTTTGTTTTGCCATGATGGGTATTTGGTTTGCAGGACATACTTCTCCTGATGTTCCTATAACCAAATATACATCTGTATTTAATGTTGATTCTTGGCTTTTTAAAAAGGCATGTTGTGGAATTCCTTCGCCGAAAAAGGTGAAGTTTGGTTTTAAGAGGGAAGAGCAAGCTTTATTAAGGCAGGTGGGAGGGTGTTTATTTATTATAATTTCACTCCTATTATATATGGTGTTGCAAGATAAACAAATAAAGCTATTTGTTGTGCCATGAATTTCGTACACCAATTTACTGCCTGCTGATTGGTGAAGGTAATCTATATTCTGAGTTATAGTTCCTTCTAAGAATCCGCGTTTTTCCCAATCTGCAAGAATCCAGTGGGCTTTATTGGGTAGAAATGAATTAGGCTCTTTATAGAATAGTCTCTTTATATGAGGCCAAGCTTTATTGGGGTGATTTAAATAGTATTGAAGATCAAATAGTTTAGGATTGAAATGATTCCATATACCATCTTCTCCTCTAAATGTTGGGATTCCGCTTTCCACTGATATTCCAGCACCCGTAAAAGCAAATGTCCTTTTTGAATTAATGATTAAATGAGCAGCTTGTATGATGGACTCCATTTTTTTTATGCTAATATATTAATTCTATTTTATTCTCTTACACAATTTCGATACCATCCTCGATTTGATTATTATCTTTGCAGCCTATTAATAAGGTATTATGAAATTTGAAGATTATAATTTTTCTGAAGAAGTGAAGATGAGTATTGGTAAGCTGGGATTTAAAAAGCCTACCGATATTCAATACAAAACCATTCCCCATATTCTAAAGGGGGAGGATGTATTAGCGATTGCGCAAACTGGTACTGGAAAAACAGCGGCATTTGCGATTCCCATTATTGAGAAATTACATACTATAAAGAAACAACAATCAAGAAAAGATGGGATAAAAGCCATAGTCATGGTTCCAACCCGTGAATTGGCCATTCAGATTAATGAAGTATTTGTTGAGTTATCTGGAAATACTAGAGTCAAGAGCTTTTCCGTGTTTGGTGGGGTAGAACAAGACCCACAAATTCACAAGTTAGAAAAAGGGATTGACATTCTTATAGCCACTCCAGGGAGGTTGTTTGACTTGGTTAGCCAGGGGTTTATTAAACTCAATAGGATTAATATTTTGGTTTTAGATGAAGCAGATCATATGTTGAATTTAGGTTTTATCAAGGATATTAGAGATTTGATAAAGCATTTGCCCCATAAAAGACAAACTTTATTCTTTTCAGCCACTATTGATCAGGAAATCAAAAAATTAGCTTATAGTTTGGTGACTAATCCTATCAGAATTCAAATCTCACCAAAGGATCCAGTTTCTAAGAATGTAGATCATGCATTGGTGAATGTAGAGATGGATGACAAAAGATTTTTCTTGGAAAGATTAGTAAAAGCAAGTCCAGATGCCAAGTTTATCGTTTTCACAAGGACTAAAGTAAGAGCTGATAGAGTAGTAAAGGCTATGGAAAGGGTGAGTATTCATGCTGAAAGTATTCATAGCGATAGGGAGCAGGTGGATAGAAACTCCATAATGGATAGGTTTAAAAAAGGTGAAACCAAGCTATTAATTGCAACTGATATCAGTTCTAGAGGTATTGATATTCCAAATGTGGATTATGTAATCAATTATGATATGCCAGAGCAATCAGAAAATTATGTGCATAGAGTAGGTAGGACAGGTAGGGGAAGAGAGAGAGGCCAAGCATTTTCCTTTTGTAGTACTGAAGAGAAACCTTTATTAGTAGAAATTGAAGATTTAATTGGTAAGAAGATTCCAATTGTTGAAATGGATAGAGAAGGTTATAAAGCAATTGTAATTCAATCTAACGAAACTCATTCTGACTGGAAATCTTTGATGAAGGATATGGAAGTGGATGAGATAGCCTATAAAAAAAGAAAGAGAAAAAAGAAATAGTTTTCTCCATGGAAACCAAAAAAAGGGACTAAAATTAATTTAGCCCCTTTTATTTGCGTTCTGAATAAAACTATTCGAATGACTGTTGATATTGCTTTTGATAATAGATCCATGCCCCAAAGCCGATAATAGGCGTTAAAAACAATCCAATTAAAATGACTTTAAAAGAATTGTGCGGGAGTTTCTCAGCTTGAAATATTAGAAGAGCCATCATGACAATATAGGTCATTATTAATACGTCTGTTATCATAGAATAGGAATTTGATACAAATATACTTATTCTAAACTCCTTCTCCGGTTAAATGAATATATGTTGACAGAGAATTATTATTCGTTTAATCTAATTGATTAAATGAATTATTTTTCAGAAAAAGATTGTGTTCCATCCCAATTCTCTGGCAAACCTTGTTCAATAAAATTTTGACATCTACTAATATATAACTTGGTAGTCATATCTTCTGGTGATTCTTTTTCAATTTTTAGGAATACTTCCAGTGCTTTATCCATTTCTTTATTTCTATAGTGTTGGAGCCCATCTTTGAATAGTGCGTTGGTCGCAATTTTTGCAATTCTTACCTGATGAGGTTCGCCATCAAGAATCTCAAATATATTTACTGAGTTTCGTTTTCCCTTTACAGTGACCATATCTAGGAAACGGAATTGGTAGTTAGCCGGATTATCTAATTTTATTAGCATTTCTTGGCTGATGATGATGGAGGCTCCGTATTTTTTAGTTAATCCTTCTAATCTGCTGGCTAGATTTACGTGATCGGAAATTACTGTTCCTTCGATTCTACCTTTTCCTCCAACTATTCCGAGCATTAAATTACCAGTATTCATGCCGATTCCACTATTTATAGGTGCCTGGCCGTTTAGTTTTAGGTCCTCGTTGAACTCCTGTAGTTTTGCACGCATTTCTATAGCAGCATTGAGCGCATCATCTGGAGATTCAGGAAATAGGGCCATGATGGCATCCCCAATATATTTGTCAATAAAACCATGGTTTCGAGAAATAATAGGTTCCATATATCCCAAATAATGATTGATGAAATTGAAATTATCTCGAGGAGTCATGTTTTCAGAGATTTCAGTAAAAGATCTGATATCTGAAAACATCACTGTCATTTCTTTCTGTACTTGATCGCCTAGATGAATATCCGTTATGCTTTTTTTGTCAAGAAAGTCTAGGAATTGCTTGGGAACAAATCGATAATAGGAATTATTAATTTCACTAATATCATCAATGTAATTCTTTATTCTTTGCGACATCAGGTTGAAGCCCTCTGCCAGCTCTCCAATTTCATCATTGGTTCTTACCACACTGAAATTAGTGTTTTTACCCTCCCCAGTTTTTTGCATATTTCCTAATAATTCTTTTACGGGGAATACAATGTCCAATGTGGTCCACCTAACAAAAGTTAGGATATAGACTAGAGAAATAAATATACTGATTCCAATTCCTACAAACATCATGTATGCATTTACTGAGTTCACGTAAAAGAAATCGTCAATTTTGCTATCTTCTAATAATTGAGTATAGTTTCCTAAAATAACATTTCTGACTTGGTCATTGGCTAAATCTATATTTGCATCTTGAACCTTTGTTACACTGAGAATCAAATAAAAGATAACAATGGCTAATGGTAATAATGTAGTCATTCCACTGGCTAACCAGAGCCTATTTCTAATCTTTCCAATTGAATTTCTGAAAATTCGTTTTCTCAATTCATCTTCATAAAATAATACTTCAAGGTAAAAGATATGTACTCGGTGTTTGTGCCAGTAATAAACAAATATTGTAGAAAGAAATCCAGAAAGGGCTGCAATATATAAGTATTCATCAAATATACCTGCATTTATGGAGTCTGAAAAGTCCACGAAAAAATTGATATATGCTATGTATCCAACTGTGCTTAACATGACCAGACCAAAAATGGTAGCATGGAATATTGGAGTATAGAGTAGGTACCTCCTGCAAAAGAAATCCAATCTTGTACTGATTTCTTTCATTTTGCGCTTTCTACTAAAGTACCTTCTAAATGGATAGCTTATTAAAAAAGTGAGAATAAAACCAATTAATATGCCATAGTAGAAAATATCGAAGCTTCTATTGAAATAGATTGGACGATTTATATCAGTTGTAGAATCGGATAAGGTAAACGTATCATTAATAGTAATTTTATTACCACTCTTATTAGAAGTGTCAATGGATATGATTTGAGCAGATTGTATGCTATCTGCTTTGACTAGATATTCGATTTTATTAGCAAAGCCATCGATCTTATTAGCTAATTCAATTTCGTCAGTTGTTAATGTGGAATCTATAATTTGAGCAAGCGTATCTTGTTTAGCTCTTTTCATGATAGGACCATCAGGTCTTATCGTAATAGGGCCAACCTGTTCTTCTCTGTCAGGACTTAGTATTCCTTTTTCCAAATATTCTGGAATATTCTGAATCAGCATCATTCCCATAAATGGCATTAATAGAAAGAAATAAAACAATCCAGAGACGATAAATATCCTGAGCGATTTATATTTTGGGATTTTCTTCATAAAAACAGATAGTCTTAATACCTAATGGACGAATTATAATTATAAAAGTGACAGTAAATATACTAAGAATTGGCAAATGGCCACTTGAAAGCGTTTTTTTAAATAATTATCCTATTTATTATTCATTCTCAGAGATGTATTTTTCGTATAAATCAGGTCTTCTTGTTTTTGTTCTTTCAATAGCTTGATCGTATTTCCACTCCGCTATTTTTTTATCATTTCCTGAGAGGAGGATAGCTGGAACTTCTTGTCCATTAAAGTTAGCAGGACGAGTATAAACAGGAGGGGAGAGTAATCCATCTTGGAAAGAATCGGAAAGGGCAGAGGTTTCGTCACCCAAAACGCCAGGGATTAATCTGATTAAACTATCTGCAACTATCATGGCTCCAATTTCACCACCACTTAATACATAATCACCCACACTAATTTCTAAGGTGATATATTTTTCTCTCACGCGCTCGTCTACTCCTTTATAATGGCCACAAAGAATCATTATATTTTCAAAAGAAGACATTCTATTGGCCATCCCTTGATTAAATACTTTACCATCGGGAGTCATAAAAATAAGCTCCTCATATTTTCTTTGACTTTTTAATTCCTCTATGAGTTTCACAATGGGATCAGCCATCATCACCATTCCAGCACCACCACTAAAGGGATAATCATCTACTCTGCGATGCTTGTTTGTAGAATAATCTCTAATATTATGAAGGTGAATTTCGGCTTTGTTCTTATCAATAGCTCTTTTTACTATGGAATGACCAAAAGGGCCTTCAAACATTTCGGGAAATATGGTGAGTATATCAATGCGCATTTGACTAATTTTTGGCAAAGCTAACTAATTATTAAAATATTCGTAATTTAGAAACCCAAATTTCACTTTTATGGCACAGAAAATTATAATTACATTCATAGCATTTATCTTATCTTTTTCTGTATTGCATTCTCAGTCTTATCAAGACCTTGATAAATTGAAATCTCCGCAAGAGAAAGTCGATTTATTACTGGAGATGGCTAAACCCATGCGCAAAAAAAAATCGGATTCAGCAATTTTTATCTATAATAAGGCATTGCTTATTGCTAAGGAAAATAAATTAGCAAAATCAGAAAGTGAAATAAACAAAAATATTGGATTTGCTTTTTACTATAAAAAGGATTTCAAGAAAAGTAAAGAGTTTATTAAATTATCTATTGATATAGCTGCGGAATTACAGGACTTTAAGATTTTGAAATCTAGTTATAGTAAGCTGGGGGTTATTAATTATATTGATAGAAATTTTGATAATGCTATTACGAATTATCGATTATGTATTTTAAATGCTGAGCATATCAATGATAGTATTACAATTGTAGCAAGTGAGTTTATGATAGGGGTTTGTTATTATCAACAAGGAAACTATCCTAAGGCTTTAGAATCTTATCAATTGGCCTTGGTTATGGCGGAGAAAACTAATCAATTATCACGTCAGGCTTTAATCTTAAATAATATTGCTAATATTCAAGATGAGTTGCAGAATTACCCATTAGCTTTGAAGTATTCTGAGCAAGCATTAGAAATAAAAATGCAACTCAAAGATGAAAAAGGAGCAGCAGAAACTAAAGAGAATATGGCAACTGTTTATTCTAAAATGGAAGATTATGATAAAGCTTTAGGTTTATATGAGGATATCTTAGCGTATAAAGAAGAACAAAAAGACAATGCCGGATTGAGTATTACTTATATGAATATTGGATATATTTATGAAAAACTGGGAAAGTTTCAGAATGCATTGGACTATTATTCTCGTTCGCTTCATTTATTGTATCAGCAAGACGATAGTAAGAATATTGCCGTTTGTTTAAATAATATCGGAGATATATATTATGCATTAGGAAAATACAAACAAGCCATAGACTCCTCTGAGAAAAGTTTAGAAATTGGCAAAAAGCTTCAGTCTAAAACTAATGTTAGATCCTCCGCTTTATCACTCACAAAAAGTTTTGTGAAGATTAATCAATATAAGCCAGCTTATGAATATCATGTACTGTATTCTCAGATGAAAGATAGTTTGTTCAATGAGGAAAGTGCAAAGCAGCTTCAGGAAATGGAGACCAAATATCAAACAGAGAAAAAGCAACAAGAAATTGAAAAGCAAAATCTAACCATAGAAAAACAACATGCACAAAGTCGCAGTCAAAGAATTATGCTATTTGCCATGTTTGGAGGTTTGCTTTTAGTTGTTTTAATCGCAATACAGGTTTTTAGAGGATATAAACAGAAGAAGAAGGCCAACGCTTTGCTAGAAAGTAAGAATATTGAAATTGAAGAAAAGAACAGCAATTTGAATATTGCAAATATTGCGATTACAGAGCAAAAAGTAGAAATTGAAGAGAAGAATCTAAATATTATGGATTCCATTAGATATGCCAAACGAATTCAGCAAACTATATTACCTCGTGATCAATTTGTAGAAAAGCATTTGCCTAATTCCTTCATCCTATATAAACCTAAAGATATTGTTAGTGGTGATTTTTATTGGATGGAGAAGGTAGACAATACCATTTATGCCTCTGCTGTAGATTGTACCGGTCATGGAGTTCCTGGAGCCTTTGTGAGTATTGTGGGTTATAATAGTTTGAACAGGACTTTGATGGAGTTTGGTTTGAGACAGCCTGCCGAAATTTTGAATAAACTAAACGATTTGGTAGTAGATACTTTCGTAAGACATTCTGATAGTGATGTTAAAGATGGAATGGATATGTCCTTGGTGAGTATTAATTTGGATACCATGGAGGTTGAATTTTCCGGTGCACAGAATCCTCTCTATATTGTAAATGGGGATGGTATAGAAGAAATTAAAGCCAACAAACAGCCCATTGGCTCTTCTTTAGAACCAAAGAAATTTGACAATCATGTGGTAGAAACGAAAAAGGGAGATATGGTTTATTTATTTTCCGATGGATATATTGATCAGTTTGGAGGTCCAAAAGGGAAGAAATTCATGAGGAAACGATTTAAAGAACTGCTTTCTAGCATTCATCAAATGGATGTGAAAACACAAAAGCAACATCTCGACAATACCATTATGGATTGGATGGGAGAGGAGGAGCAATTAGATGATATTCTGGTAATGGGATTTAGAGTTTAGTCGTGAATGAGCCAAGTCTCTAATGTAGAATAGAGTTCTTTGGGTTTTATAGGTTTCGACAAATAATCATTCATTCCTACAGCTAAACATTTCTCTTTATCACCTTTCATCGCATTAGCGGTCATGGCTACTATAGGTAAGTCTTTGGCACTTAGTTCTTTTCTTATGGCAAGAGTGGCTTCTAATCCATCCATCTTTGGCATTTGAACATCCATTAATACCAAGTCATACTTTTTGTTTCTAGTAGCTAATAAGGCTTCAAGACCATTTTGAGCAACATCTACAATAATTCCTGCCTTTTTTAATAAGGCCATTGCTACTCTTTGATTGATTAAATTGTCTTCGGCTAATAAAACACTAGTAGTAGATGGTAATTCTTTGAGCCTATTCAGGTGATCGATATTATGGTCTTGAATGGGATTTCCCTTCTGCTCAGAAATACCTAGGACATTAATTACGCTATCGAAAAATACAGATTGTTTCACTGGCTTGGTCATATAAGCAATATTCCCCAATTCTTTGAAAATCTTCTTTTCGCCCCAAGCCCCTACCGCAGTTAGAACTACAGCAGGGATTTGGCTGGTTTCTCTTATTTCTTTGAGCAATTGGTAACCATTCATTTCGGGCATTTGAAAATCAGTAATTAATAAATTGAAATAACCTTCTTTCTTGCTCCTGAAAAATTCTAAAGCCTCTTTTGGGAATTCAAAAATATCTGAAACAAAGCCATAGGCTTTTAGTGTTTCTCTAATAATGACCCTGTTGGTTTCATTATCGTCAACAGCTAAAACTCTAAGATTATGAAGTTTTTCTGGTAATTTAAATAGTGTGTCTTTGTTTTTCTTTGAATCGTTAAAACATGCGGTAAAGAAGAAGGTACTTCCTTCATTCACTTCACTTTCTACCCAAATATCACCATGCATTAAATTAACTAATTGCTTGCAAATACTCAAACCAAGACCTGTGCCTCCAAACTTTCTTGTAGTAGAAGAGTCCGCCTGAGAAAAGCTTTCAAAAATAGCTTGTTGCCGATCCTCGGGTATTCCAAGTCCCGTATCTTTAACTCCAAACACAAGGTTGATTGCAGAAGAGTCTTGACATTCATTATGCTTATTTTTGTCAATGTCAACAGTGATGTTGATTTCTCCTTGCTCCGTAAATTTTAGTGCGTTGCTTACTAAATTGGTTAGTATTTGTCTTAATCTTGTAGGATCTCCGATAATAAATTGAGGAACATCTGGCTTTACAAATAGATTAAGTTCAAGACCTTTGTTTTCTACTTGTTGGATGATAACGTCTGAAACTGCTTCAACAACTTCGTGTAAGTTGAAATCAATATCTTCCAATTCTAATTGACCAGCCTCTATTTTCGAGAAATCGAGAATGTCATTTATTAAATCTAATAAAAGGTCAGCGCTATCTTTTGCCATTTTGAGGAACTGATATTGTTCCATGCTTAAATTAGTGGGTAAAACCAATTCCAACATCCCGATAATTCCATTCATTGGAGTTCGGATTTCATGACTCATATTGGCAAGAAATTCACTTTTTGCTTTGTTTGCAGCCTGTGCCGCTTCCATTGCAATTTCAATATCATGAGCTTTATTCTCCAATTCTCTATTTAATGCTAAAATTCCTCTATTGGTTTCCTCTAATTCGTGATTAATAGATTCTATGGTAGAATTTTGTTCTTGTAGTTCTTTAAGTAAATAAAAGAGCTCATTATTCTGGGCATTTATTGTTTCTACTAAACTACTATCGCCTCTTTCAATAGTTTGTAAAAAAGCTTTTTGAATTTTCTTAATATTCTCCTCATCCAATAAAGTGACATAAGGAGGAAGCCATTTTACAGCGGTAATGATAGTTCCTCTAGTACTTGTTTGAATATCAAATTCATCCATTAGTCTTTGTGAGCCCATAAGACCAACTCCCATACCTTTTTTTGATTGAAAAGAACCTGAGTTGATCAAATCCAAGTCGATAATTCCGTCTCCTTGATCAGCAAAGACAAGAACCAAGCCATCGGAGCCTCTTTCTCGAGTTGCAATTGAAAAGTTTAGGGTTCCATGACTTGCATGTTCAATAATATTTCTGGTAAGTTCAGATATTGTGGTTCCAATACGAATTTTGTTCGTATTGTCATACTTTATTTCTTGAGCTAACATGGAGCCCAAATTACGACCACGAACCACATCTGACTCAAATTGAATCTTAAGTTCGCCTACATTATAAAGTGTGGCTGATGATAAGAACGGTAGCGTCGTCATTGGATCTAGAAAATTGATTTAAAATATATTCGGCATTCTTTTGTGGAGCTAAAGTCCAGTCTATATCTTCGTGTTTCCATCGAGAGGTAATTCCATCGGAGTACATACAAAGGGAATCTCCTGCTTTAAAAGGAAATTCAAAAACCCGTGGAGTTCTCATATTATGCCCCATTATCCCTCCAAAGGAAAGTAAATTTTGTTTACCATTGTTTGTCATTAAAAAACTTTCAATGTTTCCAGTTCCACAAAATGATATTTTTTCTTGTTCTGTATTTATGGAAACTAAACCCATAACCACTCCTCTTGTTCCTCTAATAGATTGGTGAATGTTTTTCATTAAAGCATCGAGAGGAAGTTCTGCTTTTTGTATGATGGCTTGTTTGGCGAGTTGGGAAGCGATATTGGCTTCTTTTCCATGACCTAAACCATCGATACAAGCTGCAACACAATTGTTTGAGTTAATATGAGTAATGACATGGCCATCACCATTTAAGGTTTCACCAGGTTTTGGTCTGGATGCCACACCCGTTTCTAATTTTGAATTGTTTCCTAACCATTGTTTAGGTGGTAACCATTTACGTGATCTTATACAGTTTTTAAAAGTATGTAAATCGTCAAAATAGATTTCATTAATTTCAGAATGAGGTTCCGGATTTACTTCTAATTCATCGCTAAATCTTCTAATGCTTCCTAAGCCAAGTCCCAATGTATTAGCATTGCTTACTCCATCTTTAAGCACATCATTAAAATTTGAAATTCCCTCCCCAGAATCACAACACCAAAGCTCAATGGCTTTTTGGTTGATGTTATTTTCTAATTGGCAGATAACTACTTTTCCGCTGCCTCCACCATGTTTTAATACATTGGTAACTAACTCTGTTACAATAATTGCAATTTCACCAGTTTTTACTTGGTTAAAACCTATTTGGGAAGCCAGTACAGCTGACTTCCTTCGACAGACTCCAACATCAGATTCATTATCTATAGGGAAACTTAAAATATGACTTCGTTTTACTTCCATTTCATGAGTCGAATTAGTGTTCCAGTATTTACTTCTGTTCTTATTTCAAAGGAGTCTACCAGTCGTTTTGCCCCAGGTAAGCCATAACCCATACCGCCTCCAGAGGTATAGCCATCGCTCATGGCCAAATCAAGGTTTTCTATTCCTGGGCCTTGGTCTTCAAAGGTAAATATGAGTGCATTATGCCCATCGAAATAACCTTGGTTAATGGTTACTTCACCTCCATTTGCGTATTGGTACATGTTTCTGAGTAGTTCGCTAACAGCCGTGGTTATTCGAGTTTGCTCAACGATTCCCATTTTGAAATCCTTGGCATACTGTCGTGCCATTTGACGAACTTTTACTATATCGTTTTCTGTTTTCACAGGAAAAACACCCAGCTCAGTCCAATCGCTATCATATTCAAAAGCTTGCATAGTCTGAACTTTTTAATCATCATTGATGGAGGCCATTCTTCTTTCAAGAAGCTCCATTCCTCGTTCCATATTTAATGCGGTATCAACTCCTGGCATTTCGAGGCCGAGTTCTACTAGGGTTATTGCTACTGCTGGTTGCATACCTACAATTACTACAGCCGCATCCATAATGCTTGCCATAGATGCCATTCCTGAAAGCATTCTGCCAATGAAACTATCTACCATTTCTAAAACAGAAATATCAATTAGAACTCCTTTGGCTCCTGTTTTCTCAATTTCATTTAGAATTTGAGATTGTAATTGGAGGGCAAGTTTGTCGTGCATATCTACCTGAATAGATACGATTAAATATGAGCCTATTTTTATAATAGGGATCTTTTTTTCTTGAAAATGATCCATTATTCCTCTCTTTCTTCTATTTCTTCCATACTACTTGCTATGACTGCTCCCGATTTTTTATTTTGCTTCATAGCATAAATCATGGCGTCTTGTAATGTTGCTTTGGTTCTAATGATAGATAAATCAATTCCAAGGTGAACAATGGTTTGTGCTATAGCAGGACTAATTCCGCTGATGATACAATCGGCGCCTAAAAGCCTTGCAGAAGTTACTGTTTTTAAAAGGTGATTTGCCACTTGAGTATCAACAGTCGGTACTCCAGTGATATCAAGAATGGCCATGGTGCAACTGGTATCCACAATTTTTTGAAGAAGATTCTCCATCATGATTTGAGTTCTTTGGCTATCTAAAGTTCCAATTACAGGAAGGATGAGGATATTGTCCCAAACTTTACTTACAGGACTCGAAAGTTCCATTAAATCTTCTTGTTGTTGAACAATAGTCTTTTGTTGTTCTTGGATTTTCTTTAGTTTTTCTTGAAGATCATTTTGCATATTAATACTTTGTTTGAGCTCATAGGTGAGATCGTCAATTAAAATATTAATAGCTTCTTCAATACCAGTGAGATCATCTTCAATATTTGATTCAACTCTGATATCTAAATCTCCAGCAGCTACTGATGAAAGTACATCTTCAATATGATCGATGCGTGCTTTTACATTTGATAATTCTAAATTTTCTTCCATTTTTTTATGATCTTTTACTTTTCAACCATTCTATAGCTTTTTCTTCAGATTTGAAAAAGTCACCATTTATTTTAATAACACCTGTTTTGATTAAGACTCTTGCTACCATTCTGTTTGCGGCACTCCCACCAACAAAGGCAATATCGGTTGCTCCTGTTGTGGCTAATCCTTTGCTTGAAGCTTCACGAGTTTCTCTGTTTTCGACTTTGTCGTTAATACTCATTATGGTGAGTAATTGTTTATAGGGTTTTCCTTCAAATTTTTCTTTTACTGTATTAATGACTTCTTCAACATCCTTTCTTAAGTAATCACCAACAAACTCTATGAAGGTAATTCCAGTTTTGTCATCATACCAAATTTTATGTTTCATGTCTGAATTGTTTAATAATTGATTTCTTATTGTAAATGTAATGATTTTGGTTAATAAAAACAATAGAATTTGAGTATAATCCCAAATAATAAAAAGCTAGTAGAAAAGGCTTGTTAATTTTTGTATATTAGTTAATTGAAATAAATAGATTATTAGAAAACTCGATTTTTATGTTCCTATTAGCTCGAAATATTATCGGTTGTTGGCTTCTTTGTTTGGTATTTCCTCTTTTTGGAGCGGCAACTGATGTTGGAAATAATGGGATATATGCTAAAAATGGTGTTTTAGATCTGCGTGATTGGGATGAGAAAAGTATTATTGAATTACCTGGGGAATGGGAGTTTTATTGGAATAAACTGATAAGGCCACACCAGTTTATTTTGAATATGAATCCAGAATATCTTTACTTCCCTCACCTTTGGGGTGATTTGGAGGGTGATTCCTATTCATCTTATGGATATGCAACTTACCGATTGACCTTACTGATGCCCAAAACCAATGAAATACTCGCCTTTAGGCTTCATGACTTCTATTCTGCTTATGAATTTTATATGGATGGAAAGCTCATTGCTAAGAATGGTGTGGTATCTGACAAAGAGGAAGAGTCAGTTCCGCATTGGCTTCCTCAAGCATATCCCTTTCGGGTTCATTCAGATAGTATGGAACTCGTTATTCTAATCTCTAATTTTCATCATAGTAAAGGTGGTCTTATTATACCTCCACTTTTAGGTAAAGCCAAAAATGTACTTCAGGAAAGAGAAAAACTTATTGGTATAGATCTGCTTTTGACAGGAGCATTACTCATGGGAGGATTGTTTTTTATGGGGTTGTTTATTTTTGGTAGGCATAATAAAGCTATTTTATATTTTAGCATGTTTTGTTTGGTTTACAGCTATAGGATTATCGGGACAGGGGAGTATTATCTTCATTCCATATTCCCAAATTTAAGTTGGCACCTGACGGTAAGGCTAGAATATATTACCTTGTTTTTGAGTCCCTTCTTTTTTATGCTTTTTATTCAATCGGTATATCCACAAGAAACCAAAAAGTGGGCAGCCAATGTTTTAAAAGCCATGTCATTGGTATTGGTATTTATCACCATTTTCTTAAGTAGTAAAATTTTCACCTTTTTGATATTACCATTTTTTGGGATTTTATTTGTTTATATAGCCTATGGAACATGGATTTTTGTTTTTGCTGCTTATCGAAAGAGAGCAGGATCTTTTTATGGAATAATAAGTGTTCTTGTCCTTTTTAGTGTTTTTGTAACTCATATCTTGAATTATATGGGCTATTTACCTGCTTATCCTTATTGGTATTTCATTGGGTATTTATTATTCTTTTTCTTTCAATCTCTAATTCTATCTTATCAATTTGCTTATTATTTTAAGCAAGCCAAACTAAAAGCTGAGCAAGGAGCTAAGGTTAAAGCAGAGTTTTTGGCTACTATGAGTCATGAAATCAGAACACCTATGAATGGTGTCATTGGAATGACAGATCTTCTAAAACGCACGGATCTTACAAAGGAGCAATTTGAGTATGTGGAAACTATAAAAATAAGTGGAGATAATCTATTGACCGTAATTAATGATATTTTAGATTACTCTAAGATTGAGCAAGGAAAAATGGAGTTGGAATTGCAAAGTTTCAATTTAGTAGAAACGGCCGAAGATGTACTCGCTCTGCTTTCCTCTACTGCAGCAAAAAAGAAACTGGAGCTTTTGTTAACTTATGATGATAATTTGCCGAAATATATTATTTCTGATCCACATCGGTTAAAACAAGTACTTGTTAATTTGATAAATAATGCCATAAAGTTCACTTTTGAGGGAGAAATTCTGCTGCATCTTGGAATAATAAACAGCTCGGAGGAGGGTGTTGAAGTAGAGTTTAGAGTGAAAGATACAGGCATCGGTATTCCAAAGGATAAGATTGATCGTTTGTTCCAATCGTTTTCACAAGTGGATGCAAGTATTGCAAGACGCTTTGAGGGTACTGGCTTAGGATTAGCCATCAGTAAGCAATTGGTAAATTTATTAGGTGGCCAAATTGGACTGGAGTCGGAAGAAAACAAAGGGTCTGTATTTTATTTCACTATTCTTGCAAAGATGGACAAGTCGGAACATTTACCAGGAAACATATCTGATGAATGCATATTTGAAAATAAAAGAGCTTTAATACTTGATGATAATGAAACCAATTTAACCATTTTAACGAAGCAATTGTCTATTTGGGGATTTGAGGTTTTTGCTTTTCAAGATCCTTTATTGGCCATAGAGAAATTTGAAGTACTAAATATCGATTTAGCAATTATAGATATGCAGATGCCCGATTGTTTAGGTATTGAGGTAGCTTCGAAAATAAGAACTACATCAGGCTTTTCTGCTCTTCCGATCATTATTCTTTCTAGTATTAAAGTAGATTTTAGTCCACAAGAAAGAGATTTGTTTAATATCTATTTAATGAAACCTGCCCGCGAGCATAAATTATGTCGTTCCATTAGGTTAGCTATGGGATTATTAGAGGATGATAGAAATAAAATGATTCTAGCTAAGACGGATTCTAGCTTTAAGTTATCGGAGTTAAAGATATTAGTTGCCGAGGATAATCTAATCAATCAGAAAGTAACATTGAGTCAGTTAAAGAACCTAGGCTTAGAAGCCGACTTGGCGGTGAATGGTCGCTTGGCTGTGGAAGCTTGTATGGAAAAAGATTATGACATAATTTTAATGGATGTGCAAATGCCTGAAATGGATGGTTTGGATGCTACTAGAAATATTCTCAAACATCATCAGGACTTAGGGAGAAAAGCACCATTGATATTTGCCATGACAGCAAATGTATTAGGGGAGTCTGAAGCACAATGTTTAAATGCTGGGATGAAAGATTTTATTTCTAAACCAGTAAATTTTGAAGATATGAAAAAGGTTTTTAAAAAGTGGATGGACTAATTTCAGTTAGCGCATATCAATAACATCTACATTTGGATATTTTGCAGTGTCAAATGTAAAACTGTCTGATGGAATTTCACTATCAGTAACAAATTGCTTGATTTCATAAGAAAATATGTTTCCATCAAAATCGTACATGGTAAACTCCGAAAGCTGTAATAATTCCTTATTTACTGATAATACAACATAATCGAAATTAGAGTTTTTATCTTTTGGTTTAAGATTTAATTGATAAAAAGATACGCCTTCTTTAATAATGTCATCTCCTAGTTTTGAGGTATAGTCATCATTATAGCTCGATAATAGTTTAGTAGGGCTGAAGCCTTCGTCATCACTAACTTCATTGACTTGTACTTCTTCGCTGTCTGCTAGATAAGTCCAAAGGGTTTCTCCGTCGCATATAACTTCTTGTCCGGCTATATTTAAATGGTATTTGTTACCTGCTACAATTAATGTTCCATTGGTAGTCTCGTCAATCTCCGCTTCTAAATTCACCATTTTATAAGCAAAACTGGTTTTAATATTTTTATAGGAGTTAGTTTTTGTACTAAGCTCCTCAAGAATATCTTCTGCTTTTTGAGCAAAACTCATGTTCATGAAACTTAAGCTAATGGCAAGTATGATCATGTATTGAATACCTTTTTTCATTGTAATAGTATTAGGATAATTTATTAAATAGCGAGCAAAAGTACAATAATTCAATTATTATTCTAGCTCTTTAGCATAAAGGTCTTTCAAAAACTGTTCCAAAGCCATTTCATTGGCCACACGAACTTCTCTTGCTTTACTTCCTTCAAACTGTCCTACAATGCCAACGGACTCTAATTGATCTATAATTCTGCCTGCCCTATTATATCCCAGTTTAAGTTTCCTTTGAATTAAAGAAGTTGAACCTTGTTGAGCATTTACTATTACTCTTGCAGCATCTTCAAATAATTCATCTCTATCGGCAATGGTAATTTCAGAACCTTGGTCTCCTATGTCACTTTCGCTTTCTGGCAGAATATATGCTGAAGTATAGGCTCTTTGGCTTCCAATAAATTCAGTAATGCTATCAACTTCAGGCGTATCAATAAAGGCACATTGTATTCTGACCATATCGTTACCAGTTGACATTAACATATCTCCACGACCAATTAATTGATCTGCTCCTCCTGAATCAAGGATAGTTCGAGAATCGATTCTTGATGTTACTCTAAAAGCAATGCGAGCTGGGAAGTTGGCTTTAATAATACCAGTAATAACATTTACTGATGGACGTTGAGTGGCAATGATTAAGTGAATTCCGATGGCACGAGCCAACTGGGCCAAACGAGCAATTGGTCCTTCAACTTCCTTACCTGCCGTCATCATTAAATCAGCAAACTCATCCACAACCAATACTATATATGGCATGTATTTGTGGCCGTTATTTGGATTTAATCGACGAGCAATAAACTTGGCATTATATTCTTTAATATTTCTTACTTGAGCATCTTTTAATAAATCATAGCGGTTATCCATTTCCTTCACTAAGGAGTATAGTGTTTGAACAACAGCTTGTGTATCTGTTATGATTGCCTCTTCGCTATCCGGAAGTTTGGCTAAGAAATGCCTTTCAATTTTGCTAAATAAAGTAAGTTCTACTTTTTTAGGATCAACCATAACAAATTTTAATTGTGCTGGATGTTTTTTATAAAGTAGTGAGGTAATGATAGCATTTAAGCCTACAGATTTACCTTGCCCTGTAGCACCCGCCATAAGAAGGTGAGGCATTTTGGCTAGATCGAAAATGTAACTTTCATTGCTAATGGTTTTTCCCATTACTACTGGTAGTTCATAAGTTGAATCCTGAAATATTTTGGATTGAATGACAGCACGCATGGGAACAATTTCGGGTTTGCTATTTGGTACTTCAATTCCAATGGAACCTTTTCCAGGAATTGGAGCAATAATTCTAATTCCGAGAGCAGAAAGACTCAAAGCAATATCATCCTCTAAGTTTCTGATTTTAGAAATCCTAACTCCTGGTGCAGGAACAATTTCATAGAGGGTGACTGTTGGTCCAACAGTAGCTTTTATCTTTTGAATCTTAATATTATAGTGATTCAAAGTCTCAACAATTCTGTTTTTGTTGGCTTCTAATTCTTCTTTATAAATATTAATTTTATCCGAACCATGATCTTCAAGAATATCAATCTGAGGGAGTTGATAGTCAGATAAATCCTCAGTAGGATCATAAGGTGTATCAATACTGTGAGATTTGGTTTCCTCAACCACTTCTTCTTTCCCGATGGACACATTCATGCCTGTTACACTTTCTGTTTCAATATCACTAATAGACTCAGATATATGTGATGAAGATTCAGTTATTGTATTTTCAATTATATCAATTGGCATTGACTCGTCTAATTCCAAATCTAAATTGGGGTTGTTCTTCTTTTTTAGTTTTGTTTCCTCTTCGTGAACAAGGGTTATTGGCCCAGAGTTATCTTCTTCCTTTATAATGACGGGTTCTGGTGTTGGAACAGAATCCTGCCATTCCTTGTCATCTTCTGTTTTTTCTATTTCCTTTACAGCATATTCGTTGGTATTGTATTTGTCGCCATTATTATTTTCATCAAAATTGGTAGTCGTTTCATCCTTATCCTGGATGTTGTTTTTGCTTTTTTGAGCATAAAATCTATTAAACCATTTCATAGGAAAGTTAAAATGGACAATAAGAAACGAAATGAGGCTAAATGCAAGAATGATTATTAGTCCTGTCATGCCCATAAGACCTTGAATCCATGAAGAAACTTGATGTCCGAAAGTGCCTCCTAAAATAGCTAAAGCGGAATGGTGGAAAATACTTCCAAAGAAAACAGCAGACCAAAGCATGGTTACAAATGAAATTTTGAGTGTTTTCTTGAAAGGAAGAAAACTTATTCTAAGGGTAAGATTGCTTCCCATTAAAAAGAAGATAAGGATGAAAAGAAAGGAAGCGATACCAAACATTTTGTAAATAAAAAGATGTCCCAGCCAAGCCCCTAAATATCCTCCCCAATTATTTACAGGGACGGTCCCACTTAAATCGGACCATTCAAAATTATAAACTTTATCGTAGTCGGCCGTCCAATAAAATAAATAAGACAGAAAAGAAAAAGTCATGTAAATGGAAAGAAGAAGAAGAAATATTCCCAGACTCAACTTGAATTTATCCGATTGAATAAATGACAGGGAAGGAGCTTTTATTGAGCTTTTCTTCTTGGTTTTTGTTGAGCTTTTTTTAGGGCTTTCTGGTTTTGTTTTGTTTGTCTTCTTTGCCATCCGGATATACTATGTTTAATACAAAAATAGGGTAAAATTAGGAGGAGGGTAGAAGGATGCCGTAAAGTTGTTAAAAGGGAATTGTGCACAAAATATCCATTTCTACCACATGTTCTGATAAGATAATTAGGAGATTGAGGTTGGGTTTATTGCATGTGAAGTCATTTTCTAGGTTTTAAACCCAAAATAATGGTGCTATTTTTGGATGGTAAGGCTTCAAAAATAAAGAGACTAAATCCAATAAAGGAAATAGCCTCTTTTCAAAGTGAAATGAATGAGATGTGTTTTTATTGTTTCACAACTTTTACAGAATGCTGAGCATTTAAAGTTTCTACTTCTACAAAGTAAACACCGTTTTTTAGGCCTGCCATTTCAATGGTCATATAAGCATCTGTTCCTTGAATTCTATTTACTATCTGACCAACAAAATTAAGAATACGAACTTCTTTAATTTGCTCTTGAGATTGCACTTGTAATAAATTGTTAGTAGGGTTTGGGAAGCATGTAATGTTTTGTTTTGCATCCATTTCCTCTACTTTCACATAGGTCCCATTATACTTGTAAATACCACCGCTACCATCTGCACCGGTGAATCCACCGCTCCATCCTTGGTGGTTTTCATTAAGAGCTATAAAAGTGTGTTGGTCAACATCTCCATCATTTACATTCCATGTGATACCTCCATCTTGTGTCCAGGCAGAACCTGAGTTATCAGTAGCAGCACCAGTGGCTACAGCAAACAAAGTTCCATCAACGAAATCTAAACCACTCATAAAAATAGTTCCTGTAGTATTTAACTCAGTCCATGTTTCTCCACCATTTTCAGTGTTCCATACACTTCCAGTATTGTTGATGAGTAAACCATAGTTATTATCTGAAAAAGCAATGTTTCCACTTGATGTTGCACTACCGAAATCTGAAATGGGACTCTGGAAAGCTTCCCAGTTGAAACCTTTGTCAGTCGATCTGAAAATTCTTCCTTTATTTGTTGTATACCAAATAGAATTTGCTGTACTATAAATTTGGCCGACATAACCATATTCACCAGAAATGGGAGTAGGAATATTAGCTTCAGGAACACGTGTCCAATTAGCACCATAGTCATTAGTTGTATAGTTTTCATAGTAGCCATCAATTGGGTCACCTTGACAAAAACCATTACCATCAATATCCATCCAAACAACGTTTGAGAAAGAAGATGCTGCAGTGTAAGAAGCCGATTCCTGACGTGCCCAAGTTACTCCTCCATCAGAAGTATGGAAAATGCCACCTTGCCCTGAGGTGTTAGGGTATCCAACAGCCCATGCTTTATCTACGTCAATGGCTGTAATCATTGCAATATCTACGGTTGAAGATCCAACATCAATCATACCAGCAGTCCATGTGGTACCACCATCAATAGTTTTGCTGAAATTTTGTCGATGTTCGCTAGATGCAGAACCATCATAAGCAGAGATCCATACAATATCATCGTTAACAATGCTGATGTGTTTTACTCCTGTTGATTCATCAGGGAAATTTGGACTTTGAATCATCCATTGTGCTTGCACACTAATAGTAAGTACAAGACTCATTAAAAAAAGTAATGTTTTTTTCATAGAAATATTTTTAAATTATTAAAATCTGTGTACTTCAAATTTAGATAATAGTTAAGTTCTATTTTATGAATGTTTCTAAGTGATTTTCACGAATGGCATGCTTTATTGGATATTCAGAAACAAAAATTAGGATATTTACATATGTAGTAACATGCCGTTTAGCTTGAGGTGGAAATTGTTTATTGCTTATTTAATTTAATTGATCAGCCATTAATGCTCCATATTGGGATTGGATTGTTATTTTTCGGATTCACCCAGTCGAAGTGTAAAAATTAGATTAAGAATGGTTTATGAATCTCTAAACATCAGTGAAGGCAGTTGTTTGCAGATAATTTTGCATGTCTTTTGTTTTTGTGTTGGTATCATGGAATTCCAAGGTATTAATAGAAAGGAGATATTTAGTGGCCAATAGAAGAATAATTAGGTTCCTATTGAAAAACTATAAATGGGCTGAGATTAATAATTATTAGGTGTTTTTCTGAAGGTTACTGTTGTTATGTAGGGCTAATGTTTGTAGGCTTTGTAGGGGATTATACTTAGGGTTGGTTTTTTGATAAATCTGATTTATAGCCATCATGTAAATATATGGATGATATAAACATAAAAAAGCCTTAAATCATATGATGAAATAAGGCTTTCTTGTATTGTAAAAATGTATGGTTAGTCGATAATTATAACTTCTTCCATTTTATCACCAGCTTGAATTTGATCAACGATATCAACGTTTTCAATTACTTTTCCAAAGCAAGTATGGTTTCGATCTAAATGAGCAGTGTTTTCACGGCTGTGGCAAATGAAAAACTGAGATCCACCAGTATTTCTTCCTGCGTGAGCCATACTTAATACACCACGATCGTGACGTTGGTTTTCTCCACTTAATTCACAATTGATTGTGTAACCAGGTCCACCCATTCCTGTTCCATCAGGGCATCCGCCTTGAACTACGAAATCAGGAATGACTCTATGGAAGGTTAATCCGTTATAATAGCCATCTTTAGCTAATTTGATAAAATTTTCTACAGTTTTTGGGGCATCGTTTTCGTAAAACTCCACCTTCATAACACCATGTTTGGTTTTAATTTCTGCTGTTGCCATTTCTATGATTATTTTATTGTTCTAAATATTTTATTCCATCTAATTTTGCCATCACTTAAACTTTTGTTGGGGTCTAATGATAACCAAACAAATACTGCTTTGCCCACTACATGATCCTCAGGAACAAATCCCCAGTATCTTGAATCTGCTGAATTGTGGCGGTTGTCGCCCATCATCCAATAATAATCTTGTTTAAAAGTATATGTTGTAGCCAATTCTCCATTAATATAGATTTTATCACCTTTTATTTCAAAATCATTATCCTCATACTTCATGATGATTTTTTTGTAAAGTGCAATATTGTTGAGGCTTATATTTATATTTTCTCCTGCTTTAGGAATGGTTAATGGACCAAAGTTATCTTGGTTCCATTGGAAGTTCTTAGTGTCGTGTGGGAAAATAGGGGAGTAGATTTCTCCTTTTGCTTGAATTCTTGGAGTAATCTTCTTTACATTTGGATATTTCTCTAAGACTTTTAATTTATCCTCACTCAATGGCAATACATAATGACTATTATTCATTCTTCCACCTTCTGTAATGTCTAATTTGTCAATGGTTTTTTTGTTAAAACCAGTTCCATTTGTGTAAACATCATACATGAATTGCATATTCTCTGGATTATCAGCCATTTCACCATTTACAAATAATTGGCGGTCTTTTATTTCGATAACATCACCCGCAATGGCTACACAGCGTTTGATATAATTCTCTCTTTTATCAACGGGTCTATCTGTAACGTGATAAGCTTTCCAGATGGCTTTTCTTCCCATTCCTGGTTTGTATTTGTCGCCATATCTTTCTGCTAATTCAAGTTCTTTATCTCTAACTATTTGATAGTAATCTTCGTTTTGTCTTTCTAGAACCACAGTATCACCACTTGGATAATTGAAAACCACTACATCATTATTTTTTACCACATCAAATCCTGGATATCTGTGATAAGGCAGTTCCAACCATTCAACATAGGACTTGGTGATTTTGGTCATTGGGAGCGTGTGGTGAACAAACGGAAAAGCAATTGGAGTTTGTGGGGATTTTGGCCCGAAAGCCATTTTGCTTACAAATAGATAATCTCCAACCAATAAGCTTTTTTCCATAGAAGAAGTAGGTATTGTATAGGCTTCCATAAGGAATATTCTGATGATACTTGCTGCGATAACTGCAAAAACAATGGCATCTGTCCATTCTCTAATAGTAGACTTTTTAATCTTAGGACGATCTTCTGGGGCAATCCATTTTAGTTCATTTTTAGTTCCTAGCCAGGGCATATATACAAAAGGGAACAGGGCTACTAAAACCTGATCTAATGGTTTGTTTTTCTCAAATCCTTTAATGAGTTCAATGCATAATAGCATGAATGTGAATACATTGATAAATGGTATGATCAACCATAGGTACCACCAATAAGATTTCTCAACTAACTTTACCCAAATAAAGAAATTATAAAAGGGGATCAGTGCTTTCCAACCTGGTATTCCTGCTTTCTCAAATAAAGGATATGCAAAAGCTGCTGGAATAGTTAGCAAAACTGGAATACTCAGAACAAAGAATAATAAACTCATGTGGTTTTAGATTAATTTTATGCAAATGTGCTTTTTTCAAAGATGAAATAAAAATTTTTGGACTTAAAATTTGTTAAGCTTTTAGGTCATTTAAATTTCTTTAATCTTTTTTAATATTAGGCTTCTTATTGAATTTTTTGTTTCCAGGTTTCTTATTGAATTTACCTTTGGGTGAAAATTTCCGGCCTCCTCCTTTTGATGTGTATTCAGGCCCTGCTGGAAAATCTGCTGGTAATGGTATCTTATGAATAACTCTATCGATGAGTTTTTCTATTTGTTGAAATTTGTAAACATCATCAGAGTTGATCAAGCTGATGGCTAAACCAGACCTTTTTGCTCTGGCGGTTCGTCCCACTCTATGCACATAATCTTCAGCATCGCTAGGGGACTCAAAATTTAATATCAGGTCAATATCATCAACATCAATTCCCCTACTTACAATATCCGTAGCAATGAGGACTTTGGTTTTTCCACTTCTAAAATTGAGCATGATTTCTTCACGATCTTTTTGATCAAATCCACTGTGAAAGGCTTGTACTCCAAGTTTTAAATCTTTTAGGTTTTTTGCAATATTGTCTACTGTAATTTTACTTCCAGCAAACACAATCATCTTTTGCTCCGTTTTATCTTTGAGCAAATGTTTAAGGAGTCTGATTTTTTCAGAATCATGGACTAGATATGCTGCTTGGATAACTCCTTCAGCAGGTTTGGACATGGCGATGTTAATCTCTTTGGGATTGTTTAAAAGAGATTTGGCCAGGGTTCTAATTTTGGGATTCATTGTAGCTGAAAACAATAGGTTTTGCTGTTTACCAGATAACTGTTTTTTAATCTCTAGGATATCAGGAAGGAATCCCATATCTAACATTTTATCTGCTTCATCAAGAACTAGAAATTCTAATTTTGACAAATCTACGTATCCCATTTTTAAGTGGCTTAGGAATCTTCCAGGAGTGGCAATAATAATGCTGGCCCCTCTCTCTAATGCCTTTTTTTCTTGGCTAAAATCTTTTCCGTCGCCTCCTCCATATATAGCTAAAGAATCAATTGGAGTGTAATAGGCCATACCTTGTAACTGCTGGTCTATTTGTCCAGCAAGTTCACGAGTTGGTGCAATGATGAGGGCTTTAGTATAGGCTTCATCGGCATAATCCAGGAGGATGTCCACCATGGGAAGTAGAAAAGCAGCTGTTTTTCCTGTTCCTGTTTGAGCAAATGCCATCAGGTCAGAACCTTCTAGAATAATGGGGATGCTTTGTTCCTGAATTGGAGTGGCGTCTTTATAACCCATTGCATCTATTGCATCGAGAATATCACCAGATAGTTTTAAATCTTTGAACATATTTTTCTTTTAAAGGGCGCTATAGTTTTGCCCGTAATATAGCATTTGTTTGGTGAAATTGTCAGGGTATCTAATAATAACATCCTCTATTTTTCCATCTTTTTCTAATAAATCATATTGAGGATTGATGAAACCTGCATAGGGTGCAATTTTTAGTTTCTCCCAGCGGTGTAACACTTCTTTATGAATCACTGTATCAACTTTTACACCATAGTTTTCCACTAGGTTTTGTGCAGCTTCATAATCTCCTTCTGACTTTATCCTCTGGACTTCTTTTAGGAGTTGTCCAAAGATTTTCTGAAGGCCAAGATAATCATTTATCACAAAATAGGTTTTATTATTTTTTTGGACCTTCTCTACAATCTTTTTATCTTTTCCTTGCTCAAATGCCCATTTGGCAATGAGTTGACGATTTCTCATATGAGACTCCTCAATAACTTTACCTTCTTCTACTCTAACCAACTGTGTCATTAGGCCTCCACGTATATAACTATTGTATTCACAATAGCCTACTTCAATACTTGGCATTAAGCCCCATTTTATTAATTGTTCGTCCAATGCAAAATATAGTGCTACCAAATCGGCTCTTGCTTCTTCTATTGTTGAAGCATAGCTTTTTAAAGTCTCAGAAGGATCTGAAACTCCCTCAGCCAATTTCCCGCTTCCATGGCCTACAATTTCGTGTAAGTCAACATGAAGCTTGGAGGCAATGCCACTATATTTATTATGGATTTCAATTTCTTTCTCATTGAAAGCAAATTCATTGATACTACCATTCCCTTTTGAAGCTTCGTCATAAGCATCTATAATATTGGAGATGGTAACCGATTTAGAACCGTATTCTGCTCTTATCCAATCTGCATTGGGGAGGTTGATTCCAATGGGAGTAGCAGGGGAGCAGTCACCAGCTTCCATCACAACATGTACAGCTCTTGCATTTACTCCTTTTACTTCTTTTTTCTTGAAGGCTTGGTCTGTACTACTGTTGTGCTCAAACCAACTGGCATTATCGCTTATGGTTTTTGCTCTTTTAGAAGCCTCCTCGTCAATAATGGAAATAAGTGATTCGTAGCTGGCTTTTTTTCCTAAAGGGTCGCCATATACTTCAATAAACCCATGAATGATATCTACAGTGGAGTTGATGTCTTTTAGCCAAAGAATACAATAATCATCAAAAGTTTGAAGGTCTCCAGTTTCATAATACTGGATTAATTTATCAAGAGCTTGCTTTTGTTCTTCGTTTTCGCCTAAAGAAACCGCTTTTTTTAGCCAAAAAATCATTTTCTCAATAACATCAGAATATTTACCACCCAACTTCCAGACTTCTTCTTTTACTTGTCCGTCCTTTTTAATCAAAGTAGAGTTTATACCCCATGATAATTTTGAATTACCTTTTTGTAGTTTAGAATAAAAAGATTCGGCCTCTGCTTGATTTACGTTATCGTAGTAGTGACAAGCACTATCTTCTACTAAATCACCAGAAGTATCCAAACTCACCCTTTTTTGAAATTCTAATTTATCATATATAATATTTGTAATATCATAGCTGAACTGCTGTAAAGACTGATTCATGTTTATAGGGAATCCTTCTTTATTGGAGTTCTCAATTAAAGACTCGAAATAAGCTCTATCACAAAGTGGAAAGAATTTGTCCATAGAATAATGATGATGAATTCCATTGGAGAAAAATACCTTTTTTGCATAGTCTTCAAATTCTTGAAACTGATTAGAGCTTTTATCACCTTTATAAGTTGAAATGATATGCTCCAAAGTTTTTCGAATTTTTATGTTGTGTTTGAAATTCTGATCCCAAATAAGGTCTCGTCCCCAAAGAGCAGCTTGAGATAAATAATAGATGAGTAGTTTTTTATTTAGAGTTAAATTTTCGAAACCTGGTACTTGGTATCTGAGGATTCTAATGTCTGCAAATTGTTCAGTTTGTATCTTAAAATTATCGATAATCATTTATATGAAAATGTATTTTGTTTAGTAATCATTTTTGCAAAAATACTATATTTATGCTAGGTTATGACTATGCTTTATTCATAAGAGAAAATGAAGTGAATCGACTTCTATTTATAGGAGATGGCAGTGATGTGATTGAAATGTAGGGTAGGTATAGATTGAGAAGAGTCTAGAGTAAATGTATAGTCCATGACTTTTTGATTGATTAAATTTGGATTGTTCTTGAGTTGGTTGAGCTTTTTAATATAGCTGAATAAGTCATTTTTGGCTTCATTCCAAACACTCATACTTGATATTAAACTGTCACAAGAATGATCAAACTGCCCAGATTCCATTAATTTTTCTCCCAAAGCTCCTGCAAAAAGTTGATCTTCTAGTGCCATCATATTCTTTTCACCTGCACACACAAGTACGACGTTTTTGTTTTGTTCAACTAGGAATTTAGATAATACACTTAAATTCGGGAAACCACCGATAACAACTTTGTCAGATTCTTCTCTTGTAAGGCGAAATGCTTTAGTTCCATTTCCCGTACTGTAGACAATCTCCTTTCCGATAATGTCATCCCTCCAGAATTCATCAGCAGAATTTCCAAAATCAGCAAAATCAAATTTTCGTCCATCTTCTTCACCGGCTAATAAATATCCTTCATGTTTCATGACTTCTGCTTCGGCTTTTGAGCTCACGGGAATAATACTTTTAACGCCATGATCTAATGCGGCTATAATAGAAGTGGTAGAACGAAGTATATCAATAACGACAGCTATACTGTTCTTCCTCACCAATCGGTGATGAAAAAGGGGCATACTTAATACTACTTCAATTTCCTTCATATAGTCTTCATTTCTTGAGGCAAAGAATCTGATGGTAAAAGTACATTATCTTTTACCGCTCTGATTAGTCTTTACGAATAATTATTCTCCGAAGATTGTTAATAAATTGAGGTCTTACCCAGTATAATCAGATAGTTTCTCTTTATAGTTATTATTCATAAATACTTCCCACCAAATACTGAGGACTAGTAGGTTAATAAGTCTGTTGGCCATGGTTTGTTTATACCAAAACCAATATTCTCCTTTAAGACTTTTGTCATAAGCTTCCAAGAATTTTTGAAGATGCTTTTTATTAAGATAGGTTTTGCTGATGTCGCTTCTTAATACGAACTCATACATTTTTCTTCTTTTTAAATCATCACTAAAGAAAATCTGTAGTGGAGAGAATCCGCCTTGTTTCTTTCTGCTGGTTACGGCTTCTGGTAATTTGGGCTTAATGAGTGCTTTTAGTAAATATTTGCTAATTCCTTTTCCAGCAGCTAAATCATCCACATTTCCTTTAGCTTTTAGTTGCCTTGGCAATGCTTTTACAAATTTTACAATGTCTTCGTCAATATAGGTGAAAGCAAGATTTACTCCATATAATTGAGAGATTCTACTGGCTTTAAATAAGATGACTTCAGTAGAGTTTTGTTTAATATCTACAAAGAAATTTCTGGTATTGAATAATTCATCGAAATTTTTAAAACTTTTTGGAATAGCATCTAAGGCTGGATGAGGATTAAAATGAGTTCCCATTAATTCCTTCACCTGATATTTTCTAAATCCAAAATGGTCAGGAGCTAGGATGTTTAAAATTTTATCATTATGGAAACGGGCTTTAAAGAGGAGGTTGTCGTTTTCGAACATGCTGTTTTCGGCCATTGCCCCAAATATTTTTTGCGCAGGAGCTAACATTTTCTTCTTAAATTTATACCTATAAGCAATCTCTCTTAGTGCAGCAGTAAATAACTGGTCGCTACCATCACCACCTAAAACTACAGGCAGGTTTTTATCATGAACTAATTTCATGGCTGAATTATTGAGCATCCAACCCGACTCCGAGAACGGATCTCCCAAGTTTCTAACTAAAAAGGGGAGGTCTTCAATTTCACTGCCATCCATAAGGTATTCGTTATGTTGGGCTCCATTTTCTTCCGCCATCATTCTGGCATATGGTAGCTCTGAAAAGGGGTTGTCTTTAAAACCAATACTATACGATTTTATAGGGCCTTTAAAGACATCAGGAATAGTACATATATTTCCGCCTGAATCGTACCCACCAGATAATAATGCTCCCACAGTTTCGTGATCGCCAATTCTTCTTTTTATAGATTGTTTGAATAGTCTGTCATATTCTTCTAAGGCCTCATGTTCATCAATTTGCATCCTCTCCTCGGTGAACTCTTCAAATGTAAACAAGTTTTCGGTTTTTATTCCATTTTGAGTTTTTATTAAAACATCACCGCCATGTAGTTTGCTTACCCCAACTGTAGAAGTAAGAGGGGAGGGAATATAGCTATACATGAGGTAGTTTCCTAAGGCATCTGTATTAGGTTGGTATTCGAAACCCTTAAAATTTTTTAACTGCCAAAATTGATTGGTAAAAACCTCATTATTATAGAAAAACATAGGTCCTTGGCCGTATCTATCTCGAGCCACAATTAATTCATTATCCCTTTGAACAAGGATTAAAAACTTACCATTTATCCTTTTAAATCCTTGGTAGGATTCCTTTCGGAAAATATCTAAAAGGATTTCGGGGTCTGTGGCTTGCTTTAAACCAGTAAAATCTAATAATTCTTTTCTATTATAAATAATACCATTAAACACCAAAGCGGAGTCGGATGTATTAATATATTCGAAATTTGAAAAAGCAAGGTTTTTAATATTTCCACTTTCTATTTGAATGTTGAGTTCGTTTGTGATTTCATTATTGGATTTAAAAGTTCCATAAAGATAGGTTTCAAACATGGCTGTTGTTTTAATAATTAATTTCTATTATAAAGATAATAAAAAAAATTAAATTTGTGCAAGGATTAAGACACAACAATGACAAAATTAGATTATTACCCCTTGGTTTCAATTATTACAGTGAATTATAATCATTCTGAAACTACATTAGAGTTGCTGGAATCAATTTCTAAAATCAGCTATTCAAACATTGAGATTATTGTAGTAGATAACGCCTCCCCAAATGATAATCCTCAGCTTATTAAGGAGAAATATCCTTCAGTTATTCTGATTGAAAGTGTCATCAATTATGGTTTTGCTGGGGGTAATAATTTGGGTATCATGAGAGCTCGAGGTGATTATATTTTATTATTGAATAATGACGTAATCGTTCCTGAAGATTTTTTAGAGCCTTTAGTGTTGAAGTTCCAAAAAAATCCAGATTATGGAGCTATTAGCCCTAAAATCATGTACTATCATACCATCAATACCATTCAATATGCCGGTTTTACAAATATTGATACCAAGACTGTAAGAAATAAAACCATTGGAAAAGGTGAAATAGACAATGGGCAATACGATGAAGATTATGAAACGGCTTATGCTCATGGAGCTGCTATGATGGTACCCATGGAAGTAGTGAAGCATGTGGGGATGATGAGTTATGAATTTTTCTTGTATTATGAGGAAGCAGATTGGTGTAATCGTATTCGAAATCATGGTTATAAAATTGGCTATGTTCATAATTCTAAAGTATTTCATAAAGAGTCTGTAACTACCGGTAAGATAAGTGTGTTAAAAGTATATTACCTCACTAGAAATAGGTTGGTTTATATGAGAAGAAATATTCATGGAAAAGATTTTGTCATTAGTATGATTTATCAAATTTTTGTGGCTATTGGAAAGAATGCAATATCATTTCTTTTAAGGGGTAACCTTAAAATGTTTTGGGCTTATGTAGATGGTTTGTTTTGGAATGTTAAAAATGCATTCAATGTTGAGATTCATGATAATCCATATCTCTAAATATTTTGTTTTGAAAATGTATTTACCCATTTCGAATCCTCATTTTTCATATTTTATAATGATGTTCATAAGATATGATTAGATTGTGAATGTGAAATAGTAATATTATGTTTTCGTTCCTGTTTTAAGATTTTGATATTCAGTGGTATGCATATGTCGTTATTTGCAAATTAAAGAATTGTTAAGACCTCTTAATTTTCCTTGTTCATTGATAGAAATTGGAATATCTTTGTTGCGTTATTTACTGAGGATAAATAAGTCCAATACGTATTGTGATAAATGAACATGTAAATGATTTTAGAACCAAATAATAACTTCATTAAATACATATGAGTTATATAGAAATAGATAAAGGTCAATTGACCAATTTAGAGTATGCCTTAAAGTTAGAGTTGATGAGAACCAATAGAGGAGGTTCATATGCTAGTTCTACTATTATAGGCTGTAATACTAGAAAATACCATGGATTATTAGTGGTTCCTCAAGAAAATTTTGGCGGAATAAATCATGTTTTGTTGGCAAATGCTGATGTAACTGTGATGCAACGAGATGCTGAATTCAATTTAGGAATCCACAAATATAAAGGAGGTGGATATTCACCTAAAGGCCATAAGTATATTAGAAGTTTTCAATCTGATCCTATTCCAAAACTAACTTACAGAGTTGGCGGAGTTTTATTATCAGTGGAAAGAATCTTCAGTGAATCATTGGCACGTATCTTTATCAGATATACTTTGGAAGATGCCCATTCTCCAACTACTTTAAAAGTTCGTCCATTTTTAGCTTTCAGAAGTATACATGAGTTAACCAAAGAGAATTCTCATGCAAATACCGATTGCAATCCAGCCAAGAATGGTGTAATGATGAATCTTTATCCTGGTTTCACTCCACTTTATATGCAGTTTAGTAAAAAGGTGAAATATAAGCATGATCCTGTTTGGCATAAAGACATAGAGTATATGAAAGAAGCTAGCCGAGGATATGAAGCGAATGAAGATTTGCTGGTTTCAGGTCATTTTGAATTCACTATTAAGAAAGGTGAGTCTGTTATTTTTCAAGCTGCTATTGAAGAAGGTAACCCTGGTACCTTCCTAAGAAGTTTTAATAATGAGATTTCTAAAAGGATTCCCAGAGATAGTTTTGAGCATAACTTAGCCAATGCTGCACAGCAGTTTGTGATTAAAAAAGGTAGGAATACAGAATTAGCATCTGGATTACCTTGGTTTGGTAGATGGGGAAGGGATACTTTAATTAGTTTGGCTGGTATTACACTTATACAAGGTGATGTTGCGCTATACAAATCGGTCCTCGATACTCTAATTAAAGAAATGGAAGATAACCTGTTTCCCAATAAGGGAACAGGAAAGGATAAAAACTTTTTGTCATCAGATACTTCACTATGGTTTTTCCGATCCTTGCAACAGTATATTGAATTTACTGGTGACGAAGAATGGGTTTGGAAGAAGCATGGTAAATTGATGAAAGATATCCTAAACCGCTATCGTAATGGCATTGAAGAATTAGGTCTATATGTAGATGAGAAAGGTTTGGTTTATGCTGAAAAAGAGAATACTCCATTAACTTGGATGGATGCTGTACTTCATGGAAAACCAGTAACACAGCGGCCTGGATTCGCTGTAGAGGTAAATGCACTTTGGTATAATGCTGTAGCTTTCGTTATGAATTTAGCCACGAAAAACAAGGACGTTCAATTTGTGATAGGATGGAACCCCGTTCAAAGAACTATAGATTCGGCTTTTTTAGAGAAATTTACACATCCAGAAAAAGCATTAATTTGTGATTATGTTGCCAAAGACCATTGTAATTGGGATGTTAGACCCAATATGTTATTTGCTGCATCTTTACCCTATTCTCCACTTAATAACGAGCAAAAGAAAAAAATTCTAGATATAGTAAGAAAAGAATTATTAACCCCAAGAGGAATTAGAACTCTATCACCTAAAAATGCCTATTATAAATCGGTGTATGAGGGTAATATTGAAGCGAGAGATTCTGCTTATCATCAAGGTACAGCATGGCCATGGCTTTTAGGAGCTTATGCCGAAGCTTATTTGAAACTTCATGGTAAATCAGGATTGGCAGAGATTAAGAACTTAGTGAAAGGCTTCGAGGAGGAAATGAAACTTCATGGTTTAGGTACTATCTCTGAGCTGTATAATGGAGACCCTCCTCACCATGGTAAAGGAGCTATTTCACAAGCTTGGAGTGTGGCCGAGATGAGAAGAATCATTTGGTTGATAGAGAAAACAGAAAAAGATTAATAAAAAACGCAAAACGAATGAAAGTATTGATGTTTGGTTGGGAGTTTCCTCCTCATATCACTGGCGGATTAGGTACTGCATCTTATGGTCTTACTAAAGGATTAGTAAAACATAATGTGGATATCATTTTCGTGGTTCCCAAAGCTTATGGCGATGAGGATCAGAGGGCTGCTAGAATTGTAAATGCCAGCGAAATTCCAGTAAATTATAAGAGCAAAGAAATTCAAGAGTTTTATCATAGAATGACTTATCTAGAAGTAGGAAGCAGTATTATGCCTTATATTGACCCTTTAGAGTTTGAAAATCTTCATCAAGAGGAAGGAAAACTTCTTAAAGAGAAAGAACATTTAGTATTAGGCGAAAAATATGACTTCTCGGGTAAATATGGTTCAAACCTAATGGAAGAGGTAGCTCGATATGCTTTAGTTGGAGCCAGCATTGCCAAACAATTCGATTTTGACGTTATCCATGCACACGATTGGTTGACCTATTCCGCTGGTGTTGCAGCCAAAGAATTAACAGGAAAGCCTCTAGTAGTTCATATGCATGCCACAGAGTATGATAGAAGTGGTGAAGGACGTGTGAATTCCAATGTTTTCGATTTGGAGAAAATGGGAATGGAAAAAGCAGATTTGGTTATTCCTGTGAGTAACCTTACTAGAAAGACTGTGATAAATAAATATGGTATAGATCCTGCAAAAGTTATCACTGTGCATAATGCTATTGAACCAGTTGAACAAGCTGATTTAAAAGTGAAAAAAGCAGTAAAAGAAAAAGTCGTTACCTTTTTGGGGAGATTAACATTCCAAAAAGGGCCAGAGTATTTTGTGGAAGCGGCTAAAAAAATCTTGGAGAAAGATAATAATGTCCGTTTTGTAATGGCAGGAAATGGCGATATGATGAATCAATTGATTCGTCGGGTAGCGCAATTGAAAATTGCAGATCGTTTTCATTTTACAGGCTTCCTAAAAGGGGAGGATGTAGACAAAATGTTTTTGTTAAGTGATGTTTTCGTAATGCCTTCAGTATCGGAACCCTTTGGTTTGGTTCCACTAGAAGCCATGAGAAGTAATGTTCCAGTTGTGATAAGTAAACAATCTGGTGTAGCAGAAGTTCTAAAGCATGCCTTGAAAGTTGATTTTTGGGATGTGGATGGAATGGCAGATGCTATCTATGGATTATTACACTACGAGTCTTTATCCAATATGTTTAAAGTAGAAGGAAAAGAAGAAGTAGAGAATCTGAAGTGGGAACATGCTGCAGAAAAAATCAAAGAATTATACCAAAAGGTAATATCAAATTAGAAATCTTAAAAAAAATATATATGCGCTCCATTTGTTTTTATTTTCAGGTACATCAGCCTTATCGCATAAAGGATTATCGTTTTTTTAACATGGGAAACGACCATTATTATGATGATGAATACCTAAATAAATCTATTGTAGAAAGAGTAGCTCAAAAGAGTTATTTACCCATGAATAATTTGTTGCTCGATTTAATCGGGAAACACGGCGAAGACTTTAAAGTTAGTTTTTCGATTTCAGGATTAGCTTTAGATCAGTTTGAGCAATATACTCCAGAAGTATTAGAAAGTTTTAAGAAATTAGCAGCTACTGGTCAGGTCGAGTTTTTGGCGGAAACCTATGCCCATTCATTAGTATCTTTGAAAAATGATGTTGAATTCAAGCGTCAGGTTGAAATGCATAAAAGCAAGATTAAAGAGTTATTTGGAATAGAGCCTGTGACTTTTCGAAATACGGAGCTTATTTATTCTGACGAGGTTGGAACTAAAGTAGCTGAACTTGGCTTCGAGACTATGTTAACAGAAGGAGCTAAACATGTTTTAGGTTGGAAAAGCCCAAATTATCTTTACCATCACCCAGAGCATAAAAACTTGAAGTTATTATTAAAGAACTTTCGTTTGAGTGATGATGTAGCTTTCCGTTTCTCTTCTCAATCATGGTCTGAATGGCCATTAACTACTGATAAATATTTGCATTGGTTGAAGCAAGTAGAGAAGGACGAGCAAGTGGTCAATCTATTTATGGATTATGAAACTTTTGGTGAGCATCAATGGGCTGAGAGTGGAATATTTGAGTTTATGAGAATCTTACCAACTAAGATTATTGAGGATGGTGAATTTGATTTTAAAACACCTTCGGAAATTGCAAAAGAAGCAAAAGTCGTATCTGAGTTGCACGTGCCTTACCCTATTTCTTGGGCAGATGAAGAGCGTGATGTTACAGCTTGGTTAGGTAATGAAATGCAAGATGAAGCTTTCGATAAACTTTATGCTCTGGCAGATAAAATGAAAGGGGCCACAGACCCAAAATTACAAACCGATTGGTTGAAACTACAAGCCTCAGATCATTTTTATTATATGTGTACCAAATGGTTTGCTGATAGCGATGTTCATGAATATTTTAATCCATATCCATCACCCTATGAAGCCTTCATCAATTATATGAATGTGCTTTCAGATTTCCAAATCCGGGTAAACGAAATGGTGGAGCAAAAGGGAGATGTTGTTCAATTAGAGGAGGGTAAACTAAGCATTGATTTCTCTGAATTGCAAAAAATGACTGCCGCTCAATTAAAGAAGTTTTTAGCTGAAATAGATGTAGAAGATTTAGCCAAAGTACGAGCAATTGTGAGTAATGACCTAAACGAGAAAATAGAGAAGTATTTAGGCAAAAGAAAACAAAAAGCTTTAGCCGATTTAGAGGATGTAAAATCCTTCTCTAAAGATCAATTAGATAAAACCAAGAAATTAATTCAGCGCTTTTTATAAGCAGCTGATTTAATGATAAATGATTATAGTATTTGGGTTTGTTATTGTATGTCATGATTTTTCATTTTCATTCACTAACAAACCTTCACTTATTTTAAAATGATAAGAAATGCAAACAAAAGTTAAACCAGATTATATTTTTGAAGTATCGTGGGAAGTGTGTAATAAAGTTGGAGGAATCCATACTGTTATTGCTACCAAATTGAAAAGCATTCAACCTGAATATGGCGATAAGTATATGTTTATCGGACCCGAGTTGAATAAGGATACACAGGGGAATACTGAATTTATTGAAGATAAAAACCTAATGGCCGATTGGAAAGACCAAATGGCTATGGAAGGTGTTATTATAAGAATTGGTAGGTGGAAGATTGAAGGTTCTCCCATAGCAATCCTTATCGATTTTACAGCTTTATTCCCTAAGAAGAACGAGATATTAGCAGAGCTATGGGAGCGCTACCAGCTAGATAGTTTAAGTGGGCAATGGGATTATGTAGAACCTGCTTTGTTTGGCTATGCAGCTGGTAAAGTTATAGAATCCTATTATAGTTATTTCCTGAACTTTGGATCTCGAGTTGCCGCTCACTTCCATGAATGGATGACAGGTGCTGGAGTTCTATACCTTGAATCTAATGCACCACAGATTGCAAGGGCATTCACAACACATGCTACTGTTTTAGGTCGTTCCATTGCAGGTAATGGATTGAATCTTTACGACGATATGGAAGCCTATAATCCCGAAGTAGTTTCTACAGAATTTAATTTGCGATCCAAATATTCTTTAGAAAAAAAAGCAGCTGAACATGCACATGTATTTACAACCGTAAGTGATGTTACTTCTCGCGAGTGTGAAGTTTTTATTGGAAAAAAACCAGATATCATTACTCCAAATGGATTCGACGACACTTTGGTTCCGAAAGGAAAGTCTTATCATACCATAAGAGAAAAAGCCAGAAAAAAAATGATTTCTGTTGCAGCGGCTCTCAGTGGAAAGGATTTAAAAGATGATACATTTATCACTATTACAAGTGGTAGATATGAATATAGAAATAAAGGGCTTGATATTTATTTAGAGACACTCAAAACGCTAAAACCTCAAATAGAACAAGGAAAAAATGTTTTGGCATTCATTACCGTTCCAACGGCTCACTTTGGTCCTGATGTAAACCTTGTGAAAAGATTAGAAGGAAAGACTACAGAAATTACAGATGCTAGGTTGACACATAATCTGATAGATTATGATCAAGATCCAATTATAGAATTTTGTAATCAGCATGGTTTAAATAATCTTGGGGGCAGTGGATTAACCGTAGTTTTTGTTCCTGCTTATCTAAGAGGGGATGATGGGGTATTTAATATGGATTATTATGATCTTCTTATGGGGTGTGATTTGAGTATCTTCCCTTCGTATTACGAACCATGGGGCTACACCCCTCTTGAAAGTTTGGCTTTTGCAATTCCTACCGTTACTACTGATTTGGCTGGTTTTGGCAAATGGGTACAAAAGGAATCTAAACCATCAGCAAATGGAATTACTGTTTTAGAAAGAAATGACGAGAATAGTGATGAGGTTGAAGCTCAATTGATGGATTTGATACTGAAAATGTCTCATGCATCTGCAACTGATAAAGATAAATCATCAAAAGAAGCTAAAAAGATTAGTAAGACAGCACAATGGGAGAATCTTGTAAAATATTATTTTGAAGCTTACGAATTTGCTTTTGCAAAGGTTTCTACAAGTTCTGATGAGATGAGCCCAGTGATTAAAACAATCTTAAAGAAGACAAACAATTTGACTATCCAACAGAAGCCAGATTGGAAAAAGGTTTTAATAAAGCCTGTATTACCAAAAGAAATTAAAGGATTAGATGTTCTTGCCAAAAATATGTGGTGGACTTGGAATATTGATGCTCGTGAACTATTCTGTTCAATTGACCCTGAATTATGGAATCAAATGGAGCAAAACCCAATTTCTTTATTGGAGGAAATCTCCTCTGATCGTCTTCAAAAATTAGTGAAAGATCCTCAATTTATGGTTGCCTATCATTCAGTTATTGATAAATTCAATACATACATGGCTGAGCCTACTCAAAACAAAGAAGATCTGACAGCATACTTCAGTATGGAGTTTGGTATTGATGATACTTTGAAGATATTTAGTGGAGGTCTTGGTATATTGGCAGGTGATTATTTAAAACAAGCTAGTGATAGTAATGTGAGTATGGTGGGTATTGGATTGCTCTATCGATATGGTTATTTCAAGCAGCAAATTTCAGGTTTTGGAGTCCAAATAGACAAGTATTATCCACAGAAATTCTCTCATCTTCCAATTCGCCCTGTCCGTGATGCAAATGGCGATTGGCAAAAAGTTTCTATCTCTTTGCCTGGTAGAAATATGACTGCAAAAATATGGCGTGTTGATGTAGGAAGAATCCCATTGTATTTAATGGATACAGATATTGAAGAAAATCAACATCAAGATAGAGAGGTTACACATAAGTTATATGGTGGTGATTGGGAAAATCGATTAAAGCAGGAGTTGTTATTAGGAGTTGGAGGAATCAGGCTACTAAATACAATTGGTGTTAAGCCTTCAATATTTCATGCTAATGAAGGGCACGCTGCTTTTAATAGCATTGAACGCTTGAATAATTTGATGAACGTTTATAAACTCAACTTCGATGATGCGGTTGAGGTAGTTCGTTCAACAACTCTATTTACTACGCATACACCTGTTCCTGCTGGTCACGATAGCTTTGACGAAGAATTAATGAGAAGATATATCCCTCATTATCCTCATCGTTTACATATTAGTTGGGAGCGTTTTATGAACCTAGGTCGTTGGGTAGAAAACCAAGGGAATCAGAAGTTCTCTATGAGTGTTTTGGCAGCTAAGCTTTCACAGGAAATGAATGGTGTGAGTCAGATTCATGGTAAAGTATCTCAAGATATGTTCAAAGGGCTTTATCCTGGTTATTATCCCGATGAATTGCATATAAATTATGTAACCAATGGAGTTCATTATCCAACATGGGCTGCTAAAGAGTGGCAAGATTTTCATTATGAAATTTTCGGGAAGGACTTCTTAAGTAAGCAAGATGATTTTGATGTTTGGAAAAAGATTTTTGATGTGCCAGATAAGAAAATCTGGGAGCTTCATAATATTCAGAAAAAGAGATTGTTCGATTACTTAAAGAAGAGGTTGACTAGTGAAATGACTTCTCGTCAAGAAGATCCTGCTCACATATTTAATGTGTTGCAAAGTATGGACGAAAAAGCATTAACTATAGGTTTTGCTCGCCGTTTTGCTACATATAAAAGAGCGCATTTACTGTTCTCTAATATCGACAGGTTGAAGAGGTTGCTAGCTAAGGTTGATAGACCTGTACAATTTATCTTTGCAGGTAAAGCACATCCACATGATAAAGCTGGACAGGACTTAATTAAGCGAATTGTGGAAATATCTAGAATGCCTGATTTTGTTGGTAAAGTGATGTTTATTGAGAATTATGATATTCACTTAGCTAAGCATTTAATTAGTGGTGTAGATGTATGGTTAAATACTCCAACACGACCATTAGAAGCTTCTGGAACTAGCGGTGAGAAAGCTATAATGAACGGAGTGATGAATTTTAGTGTTCTTGATGGTTGGTGGGCAGAAGGTTATAAACCTGGTGCTGGTTGGGCCATTGATGAGCAAAGAACATATGAGAATCAAGGTTTACAGGATATGCTGGATGCCGAAGTTATTTATAATACGCTGGAAAATGATATTACCAATTCCTACTATACAATAGATGAGTCTGGAGTTTCAGAGTCTTGGGTAAAGCATATTAAAAATACTTTTGCTCAAATTGCTCCTAATTTCACTATGAAGAGAATGTTGGACGATTATTATAGAAAGTTCTATAATTCATTATTTGTTAGAGCTGGAAAAGTTAGAGCCAATGATTATGAATATGCTGGAAAAGTAACAGCATGGAAACGCGATATTTTGGCGCAATGGAATAATATTAAAGTGGTTTCTGAAACCCTACCCCAAACAAATCAGGAAAATAGTTTAAATACCAATGATACTTTTGAAGCTAAAATTGAATTGGATTTAAATGGATTGGCTCCTGAAGAAATTGGAGTAGAGATTTTGTTCGCTAAAAAGTATGATAATGAAGTGAAATCTATTGTTCATAAACAAGAACTTACAGTGACCTCATCAGGTGACTTACATATCTATGAATGTAATATTCCAATATATAGGGCTGGAGTTCACGATTATGTATTTAGAATTTATCCTAAATCAGATTTGATAGTTCATCCTAACTCTTTCCCATTGATTAAATGGATATAGTTTATTCTATAAAATAGAAAAACCGGAATCACATTGTGATTCCGGTTTTTTTTACTCTTGAAAATAAGAACTATTTGTTAATCTTTTCGTTTGTGATCTTTAATATTTCTTGCTCTAATTCATTGGCTTTTCTTTCAATTTCAGCACCTCTATTGAGGATGTCATCCACATAAGTTTTGTCTTCTAAATCAGCAGCATTAATTTTTACATTTAAATAGGCTCCCATAACAGCTGTACGAGCACAAAGAGCCCCAACTCCAGCATCTGAAACAGAATTTGGGTTACCATATTCAGCCATAGCTTTAATTACGTCCATGCTAGCTAATGATTTCTCCATCACCATAAATGGAACTTCAATGGCGTATTTAGAGGCCTCTTCAATCGCTTGTAAGCGTGCAGCTTTTTCAGTATCGCTTCCTTTTGGTAGTCTAATGGCATCCATAATTTTGTTAAAAGCATTAGTATCCTCATCCACTAAATGAACCAATTGATCTTTTAATTTCTGACCTTTCTCGGCTTGCTCAGAAAACTTCTCCCACTGATCTTCCCAGTTTGCACCAGGTTTGTGTGCAGAAAGATTAGCCACCATTGTTCCCAATGAAATTCCTAAAGCACCAACATAGGCAGAAATACTACCACCACCTGGAGCAGGAGACTCGCTCGCTGTTTCGTCTGCAAATGCTGCTAAATCCATGTCGATCAATTTCTTTTCATTACCATCCTCAATTAGATATTCGATGATATTCTTTCTTGGATCAAATGGTTTTAAATCGTCTAGTCCCATGGACTTCACCGCTACCTTAATCAATTCTTCGTGACTTACACCTAATGAACGATTTTGCTTGGCTAAAAAATACCTTCCAGCTTTAAGCATGGCATCCAAAGGAATAACTCCTACTAATTCAGAACCTGAAACTCTAATTCCTCTCTCTAGTGATTTTTTGAATACTTCATCATAAGCTTCGTGAACCGATGTAATTGAAATATCAGTTAAGTTCATAGAAATTTGAGCAATGCCATATTCTTCAATAAACCAACCTATGGCTTTTACAGATTTCAATGAGCCAGGAATCATAATTTGTTCACCATTCTCATCTATAGCCGGTTTCCCAGTAATAGGGTGTCCGGTTCTTTTAACGCGACCTCTTTCTCTAACATCAAATGCAATAGCATTAGCTCTGCGAGTAGAGGTGGTGTTTAGGTTTACGTTAAAAGCGACCAAGAAATTTCTGGCACTAATAGCTGTAGCACCCGATTTAGGGCAGAATCTAGCCGGACCAAAATCAGGTTTCCATTGTTTTTCTTTTAACTTATTTTCTAAAGCTTCATATTCACCAGAGCGGACATGAGCTAAATTTTTTCTTTCTGGGCTCAGTGCAGCAAATTCGTAACAATAGATTGGGTAATCTAACTCTTCACCAGCCCTTTTGGCTAGTTGACGTGCATATTCCACGGTTTCTTCCATAGTAATGTTAGCCACAGGTACTAAAGGACATACATCAGTAGCTCCAAAACGAGGGTGTGCACCATGGTGTTTCGACATGTCAATCAGTTCTTTAGCTTTCTTCATTCCTAAGATGGCAGCATCCATAACTGGTTCTGGCTCACCAACAATGGTAACCACCGTACGGTTCGTAGCTGCACCTGGATCTACATCTAAAAGCTTAACACCATCAACGCTTTCAATAGCATCTGTAATTTGCTTAATAATGTCCATATTACGTCCTTCGCTAAAATTGGGAACGCATTCAATTAATTTTCTCATAAAATATTTTTTTCAACTTGGTTGACTACAGGGTTTGCATATATATTGAGTAAAATTCTTTTAAAAATATCGAAGCCATCTTTATCTTTTCTGGTATTTAAAATTCCATTGATGTGCTCCATAAATTTCCCTTCTTCCCAGGCATTGTATTTGTCGCTAAACTGATTGCTTTGGTTTACCAAATCATAAGCAATATAGTTTCCTGGAAATAATTTAAAATCTTTATGTATTTGAAGATCGATATGATCTGCTAATTCTTTAAAATGGTTCTGTATTTTATCAGAGCTTAAATCTAAATCATCTTTCTTAATAGGTTGACCAAATGCTAAATGAACTCTTCCTTTTTGTTGAGTGATTCCAGTGATGATGCTTTTCATATCCTCAGTGCCATCTTTCTCGTATTTACCATTAAGCTCTATTTCAGCCAATTCGTTGGCTTTTAACAAGTCGCAGCTTTCAAATTCATATGAAATACTTACAGGTACGATTTTCAAGTTTAGCAAATAATCTATTTTATTTGCATCAGCATCCATGGCAATCATTTTAAGGACACCAGGATTGGTTTTGTCATTGCCATCTTTGGTTCGTCCTTCTCTATGACTTATACAGATAGATTGTTCTTTTTCTTGTAAGACATGACCAATATACTTAGATAATAGTTTAGAGTTATTGATCATTTCTCTTGTTGGAAGATTACGGTTGACAATGAAATTCTGATTTAGTTTAACAATATCTGTTACTATCTCAGAGCTGAGGAGGTTATTCCCAATAGCTGTTTCACCTGTTTTAAATTCGTTTTGATATAGAACATAGAACAGTAAGGAACTATCCAGTACAATGTCTCTATGGTTCGAAATGAAAAGATAATTCTCGTCTCTTTTTATATTTTCGTAACCACTAACCGTAAAATTATCCATGCTTCTATCTATCCCGGCTTTGGTAGCTGGATAAATAAACTGTTCTTTGAAAGCATTAACAGTTTTTATTTTACTTAATTTCTTTGGTAGTATATCATCTTCCCAACTAGGATAAACATGATTTACAAGCTTATGAAAAACTGAGTTGTCCAAGTATTTTTGTAAAATACTATTAACTTCAGAATCTTTATATGGTCTTATTGATTGAAAAATGTCCACAAATATTTTTATTGCAAATTACGTAAAAAATATCAATACATATTTATTTAGCTTGTAGATTAATTATAAATGCTTTACAAATTTTTATAAATACGGGATTCACGTAATTGCGTGGGGTTTTGGATATATGTTGTATTTAAAAATGAATAAATGATACGAGAATAGTATTTTGTATGTATTGGTTTAATGGTCAAATGAATACTGGATATTATTAATTATATAATTAATCCTAAAGCATGCAAAAAAAATTATTATTTTAGCATCACAATAAAACAAAATGATTTGAAAAAAATTGCTGTAGGAATGGATTTTTCTCAAGGAGCTTTAAATGCCCTTGAATATGCTGTGGATGTGGCGGTTAATACGGATTCGGAAATCACACTTTTATGGGTGGAGCCGAGCTCTAGAGATAAAGTATTGCCTGGTGAAAGGAATGAGATTCGCTATGACGCAAAAGTAGAACTTGAAAATTTAGTTGAAAAGATTATACTTAAACAACCAGGACTGAAAGTGAACTTTAAGCAGAAAAGAGGTAAGGTTTATCAAGAAGTAGCTTCTTTTGCTTATCATAACCAATCCGATATTGTTATTATTGGCACTCATGGTATCAATGGTGCCGAGGAATTTTGGGTTGAAAGTAACGCTTATAAAATAATAAGTTATTGCCCTTGCCCAGTGATTAGCGTAAGAACCGATTATAGACTAGGAGGAAATATTAACAGGATTATTTTACCTATTGACGATTCATTGGATACTACAAAGAAAGTACCAATGGTTGTTGATATGGCAAAAGAGTTTGATGCTGAAATAAGAATATTGGGGGTTTACAATAGTGATTTAGCTTTTATTCGTAAGCGTACAGATAAATTTGTTAGAGAAACTCAAAAATATTTGGCTGAAAATGAGGTGAATCACAAATTTATTCATTGTACATCAAATAATATTTCTGCTTCACTCGTTAAGTATGCAGAGAATGATAAAGCGGATTTGATGGTAATCATGACAGATCAAAATAAAGCTACTTCCGATATGCTCATGGGAAGAGTAGCACAACAGATTATTAATCAATCACCAATTCCTGTTTTAAGTGTTAAACCTGATAAAATGATTTTTAATACATGATAAAATTTAAGTTGTTAGTCTCGATATTGTTTTTTTGCCCACTGTATTTATTGGCACAAACCCAGTTTATTCAGCAGGACAGTAAATTAGATAGCTTGATTATCTTGCACAAAAGAATTAATAGTTTAGATAGTTTGGTGCCTGGTTATCGGGTGCAAATATTTTTTGAAAGTGGAAATTATAGCAAAGATTTAGCTATGGCAACAGCGGAGAAGTTCCAGGAAAATTATCCAGAAATTAGATATTATCTCTCTTTTAGCGAACCTTATTATAGAATACGCGTAGGAGATTTTAGAACTATAATAGAAGCTAAAGGTTTCTTGAAGGATATTATTGATGATTATCCTGCTGCTTTTGAAGTAAAAGATAAGATCTATAATCCACCTTTGTTCGAATAAAAAAAAATTGTATATTTACGCTATCATCAAAGTACCTCATTTATGAAATCAATTGTTGTAGGAATAGATTTTCAAAACCAATCATATGCTGCCATGAAATTTGCAGTGAATATGGCAATTAAAGTAAATTGCTATGTGATGTTGGTTTTTGTGAATAAGCCAGATAAATCTAAAGATATATTTCAGCGTCCTAAAAGTAAAATTTATGAGGAGGTTGAAGCTAGATTCATTAATTTAGTTGAAAAGTACTCTGATATTTTGGATAAAAACCGTTTTAGCTATAAGATCCGTGAAGGAAAAATTCCTGAAGAACTAGATAGACAAGCTGTAGAAAGTAGAGCGGAGATGATTGTTGTTGGAACACATGGAAATACAGGTATAAAATTATTTAGTAGCTCTTTGGCTTTTGAAATTGTAGAAAAGAGTGCCATTCCAGTAGTTACTATTAAGGATGGTGCACATATTAATACAGAAATAAAAACCATTTTGGTTCCTATAGATGCAACTTTAGAGAGTCGTCAAAAGGTGCCTTTTACAGTAAGGCTCGCAAAAATTTATAATGCAGAAGTACATATGTTAGCTATGTATCATAGTAAAGTGAAAATGGTGAAGGAAAATATTATTTCTTATACTCGTCAAGCTGCAGAATATCTAGAAAGACAGCAGGTTAATTTTATTGTGAAATCTGTTGAAACAGATGATATTGTTCAGACTACTATTGATTATTCCGAAGATATTAATGCAGATTTGATTTCAAGTATGACGGTACAGGTATCTTCAGCTTCTAACCTTTGGAAAGGTACATTTGCAGAGCAATTAATAACGAAATCACATATTCCAGTTTTAAATATTCAACCTAAAGAACTTATAATGACTATGAGTCGTTAGTGACAAGTAAAAGCATAATAAAAAGGCTCTTTCAAATATTTGAAAGAGCCTTTTATGTTATATCTGTATCTATTTACTTTAAATGCTTAGCCATCACTTCTAAAAGTTCAGAAGTTCTAATTGGTTTTAGGATATAGTCATCGCTCCCGGCAGCAAAACTTTTTTCCTTCTCTCCAGCAAAAGCATAGGCAGTTTGTGTAATTATTGGAATATTCTTGCCTAGGTTTTTAATCAATCTTATCGATTTATAGCCATTCATGATAGGCATATTGATATCCATCAACACAAGATCGATTTGGGTATCAGTTTTACATGCTTCATATGCTTCTTTACCATTTTTAGCCCATAGGATACTTACTTGAGTACCTTTTATGGCATGAACAATAAACTTATAATTGTGATTTACATCCTCAACAATTAAAACCGTTTTACCTTTCCAATCGTAATTCATATTGCTATCTGTCATATCGAATATCTTTTCCTACTATTAATCTATCAAATTTAAGTATATTTTTTCAATTTGTCAATAAAAAAAACAATCAATCTTGATTTTGATTAATTCAAATATTTATAGGCCTTATCTTTTCTAAGAATAGAAAAAGAAAAAGGAGCTAAAAAAGCTCCTTTTAAATATATCATTAATTCATATTAGTTTCTGTTCATAGCATTTAAATCATCGAATGCTCTTAGAAGTCTAATTACAAAAGCCTCTTCAGCAGCTCTTAACACTTTACGAGGATCGTAATATTTTTTATTAGGAATATCGTCACCATCAGGGTTTCCAATTTGAGCTTGTAAATAATCATGATGCTTAGCTTCATATGCTCTTAAACCATCCCAAAATGCCCATTGTGTATCGGTATCAATATTCATTTTGATAACACCATAAGATATAGCTTCTCTAATTTCTTCTTGGCTTGAACCAGAACCACCATGGAAAACGAAATCAACGGGTTGTTTAGCAGTATTAAATTTCTCTTCTATAAATTTCTGAGAGTTTAATAGTATTTTCGGAGTAAGCTTAACGTTACCTGGCTTGTATACACCATGAACATTTCCAAAAGATGCAGCAATAGTGAAATTAGGGCTCACTTTTAAAAGTTCTTCATAGGCATAAGAAACTTCTTCTGGCTGGGTATAGAGTTTTGAAGTGTCTACATCAGTATTGTCTACACCATCTTCTTCACCACCTGTGATCCCAAGTTCAATTTCTAAAGTCATTCCCATTTTACTCATTCGAGCTAAATAGTCTTTACAAATGGCAATGTTTTCTTCCAAAGATTCTTCAGATAAATCAAGCATGTGAGAGCTAAATAAAGGCTTCCCATTCATTTCGAAGAAGTCTTCGCCTGCATCTAATAAACCATCAATCCAAGGTAATAATTTTTTAGCAGCATGATCTGTATGAAGGATAACGGGAACTCCATAATGTTCAGCCATCTCGTGAACATGATAAGCTGCAGCAACAGCTCCAGAAATAGCGGCCTGTTGGCCATCGTTTGATAAAGCTTTACCTGCGTAAAAACTAGCTCCACCGTTGCTCAATTGGATGATAACAGGAGAGTTTGCTTTTTTTGCAGCCTCTAAAACACCGTTAACTGAACTTGTTCCAACTACATTTACAGCTGGTAAAGCAAATTGATTCTTTTTTGCTAATTCAAATAATTTTTTGACATCCTCACCGAAAATAACACCCGGTTCCATATGATCTAAAATTTGGTCTGACATATCTCTAAATTTTTATGTTTGGTTCTCATTTTAAAGATCCAAAGATACAAATATTGGTATTTGCAAACCATATAATTATGACTATCTTTGAGATAAATTAAAAAAAAGTCCTGGAGTTGTATTTTATATTCGATAAATAGCAGGACTAACTTGATATTCTTCATGAAACGAATCATATTGAGAAATTATAATAGATATTTGGGGAAATCAATTTTATGGTTTGCCCTATGTTTTTTATTTCCCTACCCTAGCTTTTCGCAATTCATAGATATTCATTCTTTTGAATTAGATGAAGAAAAGCAGGAGTTGTTAGATAAAGCTGATAGTTTAGCACAAAATGATTTCAACCTAAGTTTATCTCTTTGTTTGGATGAAATTAATAAGCTTAAATTCTATGATAAACCTGGAATGTATAGCTCTTTATTGTCAAGAGCTGGAAGGGCTGCTTTTCATATCGGTAATCTGAGTTTGTCTGATAGTATTCATGATGTTCTAATTAATATTCCAATTAAGAATCTTCACCCTTTTGTGAAGGCTGAAATATTAAAAGACAAATATTTTATTTCCAAAGTTTACAATGAGAATTTAGCAGCACTAGAATATGCAAAGCAAGCTTACTTAATCTATCAACAAAGTGGATTTATTGATGGTCAGTTAGAACTACTTCATAAAGCATTGGTTATCAGTACGGATAATGGTGATTTGGAAAAAGCTACTAATTATGAGACCGATATCTTATCATTGATTGATGATTGTGGAAAGCCGAAAACTCAATTCTATTTGTGGTTATCCATTTCAAGATTAAATATAAAAACTCATAATTTCGGGAAAGCACTTATTTATTTAACTAAGGCAAAAGATTTAGCAAAAACTATAAACGATAATGGTGTAAATGCTCATGTTTTAGTTGCTCAAGGCCTCTTTTATTTTCACCAAAAAAACTTAAATAAAGCAAACGAATTGTTTAACGAAGCTATAATAAATTTGAGACAAACTCATGATAGAATATCTGAAAGTCATGTGACAACGCTTCAGGCCGCAGTGTCAATGAGGCAGGAACATTATAAAGATGCCTTAGGTTATAACAGAAGAGCATTGAATTTACGTAAGCGATTGGGTTCTCTTTACCTTGTTGCAAGTTCCTATACTAATATGGCAAATACATTGATTCAGATGCAACAATATGACAGTGCTCTTTATTATACAGAGTTGGGTGCAGTAAATTATATTAATTATCCTATAAAAAGAAATATTACTCGTGGACTTGAGGTAAAGCAGGAAATATTTTTAAAAAGAAATGAATTTGATAAGGCTTATCAAGCCTTGGAAGCTATTATTGAGATTGAAGATAGTATTTATTTGATGTTGAATAAGCAAAAGTTAGATCAGTTAGAGACCAATATCGAATTGGAAAAATATATGCAGCAAAAGAAAGAAATACGTGCAGAAACTTTGTTGCAAAAAAGCTTGAAAGATAGGAATATGATCATCATCAAATTTATTCTAGCTTCATTAATTCTAGTAGTAATCTCTAGTTATTTACTTTTCTTATACAATAAGAGTAAGAGTAGAAGAAGGCTAATTGGTATCTCACAAAAAATGATTTTCATACAGATGAACTCACATTTTGTGTTTAATGCATTAACAGCCATTCAAAGTCTGATTTATCAAAACCAAATTGAAACAGCTATTCATTATTTAACTGTGTTTTCTAGCTTAATTACTAAAGTACTCACCATAACTCATAAAAAATATATCACCCTTCAGGCTGAAATAAGTTTTGTTATGGAGTTTATGCAGATACAGCAGTTGCGATTTGGTGATGATATGAAGTTCATTATTGATATTAATCCTGATTTAGATTTAGTTAAAGAGAAAGTTCCGCCTATGTTGATTTATCCTTTTTTGGAATATGCAGCAGAGGAGTGTGTTCAGCAATCAGATGAAGACAATAGGATTGAAATTAATATATATAAAGAAAACTCTTTTATTATTTATGAAATCATTGATATTGGACTTGGTTTCTCTGATGAAGGGAAGTGCTATATCAAAAGATATGGAGGACAAGAGATTATTTGTGAGCAGTTGACAAAAGAAAGAATCTCATTATACAATAATATATTCCATACTAAGCTTATCTTTGTGCGCTCAAAAGTAGAACGGGATGGACAAGAATATAATGCCATACAATTTAAAATAAAGAGTTAAAATGTCAGTTTTAGTAAATTTTGCCATGTTTCCTACAGATAGCGGAACAAGTGTTAGTAAATATGTGAGTCAAATCATTAAAATGATAGATTCATCTGGTGTTTCTTATAAATTGAACCCTATGGGAACCAGTTTTGAAACTGAAACCATGCCAGAAGCATTAAAAATTATTGAGGATTCTTATGAAATGATAAAAGAACATGATAGGATATATTGTGCGGTGAATTTTGATATTCAGAAAAATAAGTCAAATAGAATAGATTCGAAAATTAAAAGTATAGAAGATAAAATTGGAGAGGTAAGCAAATAATGATTGATACAAAAGATAAGAAACATAAAGCCGGTTTTGTTAATATTATTGGTAATGCCAATGTAGGGAAATCGACTCTTATGAATGCGTTGGTAGGAGAGAAATTGAGTATTATTACCTCTAAAGCGCAAACTACACGTCACAGAATAATGGGTATCGTTAGCGGGGAGGATTTTCAGATAGTATATTCCGATACCCCTGGTGTAATAAGTCCAAGCTATAAATTGCAAGAGGGAATGATGGGTTTTGTAGATACTGCAATTATTGATGCAGATATCTTTTTATATTTAGTTGAAAGAAAAGCGGAGCTGAAAAATGAGAATTTTACTAAACGTTTAAAAACCACTTCTCAACCTCTTATTATAGCCGTTAATAAAATTGATTTGGCAAATCAAGAACTTGTAATGGATTGCATGCAATATTGGCAAAACGAATTTCCAAATGCTATTGTAATTCCAATTTCAGCCCTAGAGAAATTTAATATTGAAAAAGTTCTTGAAGTGATAGTAGAAAAGCTTCCTGAATCTCCTGCCTATTTTGATAAAGAAGATATGTCCGATAAGACAGAACGATTTTTTGTCAGCGAAATTATTAGAGAGAAAATATTGCTAAACTATCAAAAGGAGGTGCCTTATTCCACTGAAGTAGAAGTGGAAGCTTTTGTGGAGAGTGCAGGTTTAATAAAAGTAGATACCGTTATATATGTTGCTCGTCAAAGCCAAAAAGGTATTCTAATTGGTCATGAGGGAAAGATGCTGAAAAAAGTAGGTACAGAAGCTAGAAAAGACATGGAGGCTTTTTTTGGAAAGAAAATCTTTCTTAACCTTTATGTTAAAGTGATGAAAGATTGGCGAGATAATGAAAACGAGTTGAAAAAGTTTGGCTACCTAAGCTAATTCTTAAAAATTCCATTTTGTTATTTTTCTTTTATCCATTAAATAATCATTGTAATTAGTAGAAAGCTTAAGCGATTTTAAGTAAATAACATTATTAATAATGCCATATTTTTATTATATTTACAATAAATAAAATAAAAACAACATGCGAATAGGAATTGAAGGACAACGATTATTTCGAAAGGAGAAACATGGCATGGATATCGTTGCAATGGAACTCATTAAGTCTCTTCAGCTTCTGGATAGTGCGAATGAGTATTTTATTTTTGTAAAGGACGGGGATGATGACACTTGGTTTGAACCCACCAAGAACTTTCATATTATTCGTCTAAAAAAACGGCCCTATCATCTATGGGAGCAATTTACTTTGCCCAGAGCCGTGCTAAAACATAAAGTTGATATTCTTCATTGCACCAGTAATACGGCTCCGATGTTTATTACTGTTCCTTTAGTGCTAACGCTTCATGATATTATTTATCTTGAGAACTTTAAATTTATTTCTTATAAATCAACCTTATATCAATTGATCGGGAATTTTTACCGAAGATGGGTAGTCCCTAGAATATTAAAACAGTCAAAAAGAATTATTACAGTTAGTAATACTGAAAGAAGTACTATTGTTCAAAAATACCCTAAACTACGAGATAAATTGAGGGTCATTTATAACAGTTATGGGGAGTCTTTTAAAAGTAGCAAGCAAAATAATTTTAAGGCGGTAAAGGAAAAATATCAACTGCCCGATAAATATTTCTTTTGTTTGGGAAATACCAGCCCAAAGAAGAATTTAACTAATATATTGAAAGCTTATTATACATATTTAGACAATTCTGATGAAAAGGTACCATTGGTTTTAGCAGATCATTCTCCAGGAGATTTGTTTTTGTTTTTAAATTCGGCAAACTCAGATTATAAGGACTATCTAAAGTTTATAGGTTATGTAAGTAACTGGGAAATTCCATCGATTTACAAAAATAGTCAGCTTTTTATTTACCCAAGTATTCGAGAGTCCTTTGGGATTCCCATTTTGGAGGGAATGGTGATGGGAACACCAGTTATTACTTCTAATATATCTTGTATGCCAGAAATAGCAGGTGAAGGAGCTTGCTTTGTAGATCCTTTTGACTCCGACTCAATTGCGGAAGGAATAATGAAATACTCAGTGGATTCAGTAGAAAGAGACAATTTGATAGAGGCTGGATACAGGCAAGCTGAAAAATACAGTTGGCTTAAGTCAGCAAAAATGTTAAAAGCATTATATGAAGATGTTTTTCAATTAGAGATTGTTGAAAAAGGAAAAAAGCCTAAGCTTTCATTTTAAAAAATAAAATATGTGCTTTTTTCAATAAGGATAATTGTGACAAATGCAATAAAGATTTTATTTATTGTATTGTCTTTCATTTTACTACTCCATGTAATACCAAGCGGACCACCAATCACCACCCCAAAAACAATAGGAATAGCAATTGATGGGAGAATATATCCTATCTGACTTAGCCCCTCCGATTTTAAATTCGTTTCCGATAACAGGTTTTGAATACTTAATAAGAGCGAAGACAAAAATATTATAGTTAAAGAAATTAGTTTTGACTTTTTTAGGCTTTGTTTAAATTTGATTTGGAGTAATGGGATAATGATAATTCCTCCTCCAAGCCCACTTATTGCTGATATTAAGCCAGATATGCTTCCTCCAATAGCTGCTGGTAATAATGGAATTAATGAATCAGATTGTGATATCTCAGTTGTTTTTCTTGTTTTGACTATCATTTGAATAAGAATGAAAATCATTAATAAAACCACAAAACCATTGAATAATTCTTTTGAAAACCATTCGCTATGTACGATAAAATGAGTAGTGAGAAGAGAAATAATGATTGCTGGAATTCCAATCATTAAGCTTTCCTTAATATATATTTTTAATTTCTTAAATGCCGTGACCATTGAGCTTCCAGAAGCAATACAGATACCAAGTAGAGAATTAGCCACAACAAAAGCAGAGGAGTCCTCAGCAGAAATGCCATACCATTGAATGACAAATGGCAAGACCATAATATAAAATATGCCACCGCCTAAACCCAATAATCCCGCTATTAATCCCCCAACGATTCCTGAAAGGAAAAGAATGAAATATTCCATATCCAAATATAAATAATATTCATATGATGTCATTTGTTTTTTTAATTTTGCCAGAAGTATTATTTTTGTTGATGCTTAACCATTTACGAACCAATCAGTTTAATATTTGCTAAGATGAAAAACATATTTTCAATTCTTGTGCTTCTATTTGTAATTGTATTTACAACAGAAGGCCAAATTCTCACCAGCCCGCCTCAGCCAAATTTTGATGAGGAATTTGAAATCATATTCGATGCTGGAAAGGGAAATAAAGCCTTGTTTGGATATGAGGATGATGTTTTTTTTCATGCAGGATTAATCACCTCTACTTCTCAATCAGCCTCCGATTGGAAATTTGTTATTGGGGATTGGGGCAAGCCAGATCCTGAGCTAAAAATGGAAAGTTTGGGCGGAGATAAATATCGAATACAAATAAATTGGGCGGAGAGATTTGGACTTGAACCAGATATCGAAGTTCAGCAATTAGCATTAGTATTTCGAGATGTCAAAGGAGAATTGGTTGCAAAAACTGATAAAGACTCAGATTTTTTAATCCCCTTAAATGGGTTTAAACCTAAAGTTCCTATTACTGATCCATATAAATATCAAAGTAGAACCTACAGAGGGCATCAATTAAAAGACAATTACTTGTTATTATTGACCTCAGAAGGAGACTATAAATTCCAATTTTATGCTGAAGATATTATCAAAGTTACTTTTATTCCAGAAGGAGTTCAAATAAAGGATACCTCTATTTCTGTTGTTATGGAGCCTAATGTATATGTTCCAGATTTAAGATTGAATGGTGAGCATCTTATATGGACTAATGGTGATATGAGTTTGAATATTCAGAAGGAGCCCTTAGTGATTAGTTATTCCTATGCCAATCAATTATTGTTGAAAGAGGAATTGGGTTTCTTTGAAAAAGAGAATAGCATCGGAGTAAGGTTTGAACTTTCATATGATGAAATGATTTATGGTGCTGGTGAGCGCTCAGTTCCTATGAATAGAAGAGGTTATAAACTGGATTTGTTCAACAGACCAGATTATAATTATGGTATCAATGCCCGTGAACTTAATTATGGTTTGCCTGTATTGCTCTCAAATAGAAAATATTTGCTTTTCGTTGATAATCCTCAAAAAGGGTATTTAGATATAGGTGAAAAAGAAAATGATATTTTAGAATTCGGTGCCATAGGTGGTGAAATGAAATATTTCATCGTGGCCGGAAAATCCCATAGCCAAATTAGTTCTTCTTTTACTCAATTAGTGGGTCGTCAACCCATACCTCCACGTTGGGCTCTTGGTAATCTTCAATCGAGGATGGCTTATAGAACCCAATCTGAGTTGGAAGGGATTGTAGACAAGATGATTGAGAGTGATTATCCTTTAGATGCTGTTATTATTGACTTTTATTGGTTTGGCGATAGCATAAAAGGTGGCCTTGGAAATTTAAAGTGGTACGAGAAAAATTGGCCTAACCCAGAGAAAATGATTAGTGATTTTAAAAAGAAAGGGGTGAAAACAATTTTAATTACAGAGCCATTTGTAATAGATACTAGCTATTGGTTTACTCATTGCGATACTAGTCAATTATTGGCCACCAAGAAGAATGGCGATACTTATGTGATGAAAGAATTCTATTTTGGAAATGCTGGATTGATGGATATGTTCAAATCCACTACTAAGGATTGGTTTTGGGAGCAGTATCAAAAGCAAATAGAGATAGGCATAGCCGGTTGGTGGGGTGATTTAGGTGAGCCTGAAACACATCCCGAAGATATGTTCCACATTAATGGAAAAGCCTTTGAAGTTCATAATATGTATGCCCACGAATGGGAGTCAATGGTTTTTCATAAATATAAAGAGCATTACCCCGAAACAAGGTTGTTCCATTTGAATCGTTCTGGAGCAACAGGAAGTCAGCGTTTCTCCATATTTCCATGGTCAGGCGATGTGAGTAGAAGTTGGAGTGGATTGCAAGCGCAACTTCCCTTAATGCTGAATATGAGCTTATGTGGTTTGGGTTATATTTCAAGTGATTTGGGTGGATTTGCCTTAGGTGAAAAAGATGAAGAATTATATACACGTTGGTTACAAATGGGAGTATTTAATCCTGTATTCAGACCGCATGGTTCTGGAATTCCTTCGGAGCCTATTTTCTTTTCTGATAAAACTCAAGAAATTGTTAGAGCCTCCATTAAGCTTCGTTACCGACTTATGCCCTATATTTATAATGCATCTTATCAAAATACGGCATTTGGTAAGCCTATTGTGAAACCTTTGTTTTATTATCACGATCAGAATGCTTTATTGACTGATTATTCTTCGGCCTACTATTATGGTGATCAACTGATAGTTGCACCTGTTGTCAATAGAGGAGTATCTGAGAAAGACATCATTTTGCCGGAAGGAATTTGGTTTGACTTTTATACAGGAGAGAAAATGGAAGGTGGAGTATTAAAAGCTTTTCCTATTAGTATGACAGAAATTCCAGTTTTCGTTAAGTCTGGTTCTTTCATTCCAATGCTCGATGATTATCAAACAACTGATAAGTACCCAGATCAAAAAATTTATATGCATTATTATCCTGCTGAGGAAGGGAGAACCTCTTCATATGACCTTTTTGAAGATGATGGTGAAAATGCAAAGAACCTAGAGAATCAACAATATCAAATCAATCATTTCTGGTCGACTAACACTGAAGAGAGTTTGGAAATTTCAGTTGAAAAAGAGGAGTCAGATTTTGAATACCATAAAGGCAGCAGAAGGATTGTTTGGATTATTCATGATCTAGTTGATTTTCCTGAGTCTTTATTGATTGATGGAGAAGAACAGTATGTCTATAATGTTCTGCAAAAACCTGTCATAAAAAATATAGATGCTAAGTATAATAGCAAAACAAAGACACTCTCCATAAATATGCCATGGGAGAAGAATAGTTTTTCCATTGAAATTATCAAATAATTATTTTAGGAACGTACCACTATCAAATCGAAAAATGAAAATATGAAAGAAAAGAAACGAATAGCTATAGTAGCTCATGACAATAGAAAGAAAGACCTTCGGGAATGGGTGGTCTTCAATAAGATGGAATTGCGTAAGCATTTGATTACTTGCACAGGAACTACTGGGAGAATGGTTCAGGATGAATTAAATACAGATGTTCGTGGGCATGCTGTGGAAGTCCATCGTTTGTTATCAGGCCCACTTGGAGGTGATCAGCAATTAGGCGCCTTAATAGCAGAAGGGAAAATTGATTTTGTAATTTTCTTTTGGGATCCTATGGCTGCACAACCTCACGATGTTGATGTGAAAGCTCTGCTAAGATTGACAGTCCTCTATAATGTGGTGACCGCTTCTAATAGATCAACAGCCGACTTCGTTATTACTTCACCCTTATTTCATGAAGAATATGAAATGAAAATCAAAGATTATACAGAATATTTAAATCGAAAAATTTAACACACAAAAAAACATGAAAAAGAAGATTTTAAGTTTAATTGGAGTTTTTGGACTGCTTATTTTTATGAGTTGTAATAATTCAACTAATGAAAAAATGAAATTAGATCCAGATTTACTTCCTGTTAGTTGGAGCAAAAATGCTAATATCTATGAGGTTAATATTCGTCAGTATACTGAAGAAGGTACTTTTAATGCTTTTGCAAAAGAATTACCAAGGCTTAAAAAAATGGGAGTTGATATTCTTTGGATTATGCCAATTCATCCAATAGGTGAAAAAAATAGAAAAGGAAGCTTAGGTTCTTATTATTCAATTAAAGACTATAAAGCAGTAAATCCAGAATTCGGAGATTTTCAAGACTTTAAGAATTTGGTTGATAAAGCACATCAACAAGGAATGCATGTCATTATTGATTGGGTAGCCAATCATACTGCTTGGGATCACCATTGGATGAAGAGTAATCCTGAGTATTATGAATTGAATGAGCAGGGAGAGATGTTTGCACCTTATGATTGGTCCGATGTGGTTTCTTTAGAGTATAATAATAAAGAAATGAGAGCTGAAATGATAGATGCTCTTAAATATTGGGTTCGCGAAGCTGATATTGATGGTTATCGTTGTGATGTGGCTTCTGAAGTACCAACAGATTTTTGGAATGAAGTAAGAACAGAATTAGATAAAATCAAACCTGTTTTTATGTTAGCAGAATCTGAGGAATCTGATTTGCTAGAATATGCATTTGATATGAATTATGGTTGGGAATTTCATCACCTTATGAATTCTATTGCTAAGGGTGAAAAAGGAAAGAAAGAGCTTTTAGAGTATATAGATAAAGAAAAAGAGAATACTCCCCAAAGGGCATACAAAATGTATTTTATTACTAATCATGATGAAAATTCATGGAATGGTACCATTGAAGAAAGATTGGGAAGTGCACAAGATGCCCTAGCTGTTCTTACCTTTACACTGGGAGATATGCCTTTGATATATTCTGGTCAAGAGTCTTCTAATGCTAAAAGACTTGATTTCTTTGAAAAAGATTTAATCGATTGGGGAAGTTATCCAAAGTCAAGGTTGTACAAAAATTTAATTTCCATAAAGCATGATAATCCAGCATTATGGAACGGTGAGTTTGGAGGAGAGTTTAAACATATCGACACAAAAAATAAGAATGTTTTTTGTTTTACAAGAGAAAAAGATGGAAGAGAAGTATTGGTGATTATCAACTTAAGTACAAGAACCTTCGAAAATGAGGACTTAGGGGTTGATTTCTCTAAGTATGGTGTCCTTCTAACTAACAAAGTTAGAGAGAATAATGATGCAAATCTATTGAGTTTAAAACCTTGGGGTTATACAATACTTGCTAGATAAGCTTAGGCATTGCTAATAAAAAAAGGGACTCCACATGTGGAGTCCCTTTTTTTATCATTCTCTATTAGAATATTATTTCGAAATTGGGAAACTAAAACGAACGGTAGTGTCCATACCTAAACTAGACTTGATGAGGAAACTTCCTCCGAATAACTCAACAACTTTCTTGCTATTATTTAATCCTAAACCAACACCAGATTTTCCTTCTAAGTCGTCTTGGAATTTCTGATATGCTCCAATTTTTGAGATTTGCTCCTGAGTCATACCAAGGCCTTCATCTCTTACTGTGATGATGTACTGATCACCATCTTTACCTCCAATTACCCTAACGGCAGTTCTTTTTGGCGAGTAAAGGAAGGCATTTTCAACAATTTCAGTTATTACAGCAAGAAAATAGTCAGCTGGAACTTGAAGATTGGAATCCTCCAAACTAATAATGATGTCATCAGTTCTTCTCATATCGTTTGCTACTTCTGCAACTCTGTTTTCAGCCAATGATTTGATATTCAAGGAAGACTCCTTCATTTTCTCAGCCATCTTTATTTTATCTAAAGCAAGGGCTTCTAACTGATAATATAGAAATGATTTACCAACGATACTATTCAATTTCATTCCTGCTTTATATATCAGCTGGTTGAATTCTGCCATTTCAAATTTCTCCATATTGGAGTATTCTGTCATAAGCATTTTGGAGAATCCAACAATGGCTTTAAGGGGCTCGTTAATGACTTCCGTAATTGGAGTTCCCATGTTTTTGGTAAGTTCATTGAGCTTTTCTTCTGACTTTTGAATGAATTCTTCTGATCTTTTTAATCTCATTGATACTGCTCCTAGCAATTCTTCCATAGTGAATGGCTTTGGAATATAATCATCAGCACCTAATTCCATGCCTGCTCTTTGATCTTGACGGGTATTTTTAGCTGTAAGAAAAATAAAAGGAGTTGTAGAAGTAGACACGTTTTCACGCATTTGTTTCAGCGTTTCATAACCATCCATTTCTGGCATCATAATATCACATAATACCAAGTCAGGCTGAATGTTAGCTGCAACTTCTAAACCGATTCTTCCATTCTCGGCACCATGAACTTCATAATCCTCAGTTTCTAATATCTCAATAATGTTTTCTCTAACATTTTCTGTATCCTCAATTACTAGTATCTTTTTCATGATATAATTTGTTTTAGGGGCTTTCTTTTTTCAAAGATAATCATTTATTTATAAAATAAAATCTCATCAAAAATGGATTTTAACATTGGTTTGTTAAAATAAAGGAGGTTATTATGCACTATTTCAGGCTTCTAGCGTAGTCTTTTAATTTATTCATAAAGTCCATTTTCTTTCTCACGCTAACCTCTACTTCATTGCCATTTTTCATAATCACATATCCTCCTTTACCCTTCACATATTGAATGAGGTAGCGAAGATTGATGAGGTGTTTGCTATGGATTCTAATGAAATTGATATCGGATAGAAGCTTTTCGTAATTGTTTAGTGACTTACTTGCAATAAGTTTCTTCCCATTTTCCATAAAGAAAAGGGTGTAAACATCAGAAGCTTCACACCTGACAATATTATTTATTTTTACAATATGTAAGCCTTCAGAACTTGGGATGATTAATTTGGGTTCGTCTTGAATTAATGCATCCTTAATCTTTGTGATCTTAAGAGATACCTCATCGTCAATGTGTGTGTGTAAGAATCGATCAACAGCATCGAAAACTTCATTGGGTAAAATAGGTTTCTTTAAATAATGGATAGCACTATATTCAAATGCTTTCATGGCAAACTGGTCGTGTGAAGTGATAAATATTACTTCATAATCCAGATGATTTGTTTTATCAATAATGCTAAATCCATCTCCATCAGGAAATCCAATATCCATAAATACCAAATCGGGTTGTGTTTTCTCTATCATTTCTATGCTAGAGCTTACACTTTCTGCCATTCCTACCAAGTCTAATTGTGGGATGTTCTTTGTGATAAGGTTTTCAAGAAGAATTCTGATTTGTTTATCATCATCTAAGATGAGTGTTTTAAATTTCTTTTCCATGCGAATTAATTCTACACTAAAGATACAATTATTTTTTCAAACCTAATGGGCAAGTTTTTTTAATTATTAACCTAGAAATATTAATTACTGATATGAAAGTAGTAGATGAATACTAATAATAACTGATGAGCAGCAGTTTTGGCTTCAATGGAAACGAATATCAAAGTATGGCTATTAATTGTATGAAAATCACGGGTATAGTTCGGAAATTCGTATATTTGAAGCACACATCCCCTTTTGACCTTTTTTCACGCATTATCAAAGCATATCTCTGTATTTATTGTGTTTTTATTTTATAGGAAGGATGTTTTATCCTCCCTTATTGTGTTATTAAAGCGAAATATGATGAGAAAACCAGCTGCATTTCTTCTGCCTTTGTTAATCCTTTCTTTTATTAATATCCAAGCCCAGGTCATTTTTGAGGATGGCTTTGAATCAGGAACGCTGTCAAAATGGATAGCAAATGGTGATACATTAGTGAGCACAATATCCCCATCTGAAGGTTCTTATTGTTTTCAAGGGACAAATTCCTATCAAATGCAAAAAACAATATCCCCAATTTCTGATGATATTATTATTGAATTTGCCATGAAAGCTGCTCAAGATAATAAAGAATGTGTAGATTTTTTAGTTTATGACGAATCAAGTAATGCGCTTGCGAGGATCTATTTTGCCAATATGGGTTATATCTATTCCAAAAATGGGGTAAATGATGTGGCTTTGAAAGTTTATACTTGGGAGGTATGGTATCAAACTAAGATTATTATAGATCAGGTAAATAGAAAATACGATATAGTAATAGACGGAGACACTCTAGGACAAAATTTTGATTTTGTGGAGGGAGCAGCCTCATTTGCTAGTCGATTTTACTTTAGTGGAAGTGAATCAGAGAGCAGTGTTGGATATATTGATGATGTGAGTATATATACAGAAGCAGCAGGTGGAGGCACAGAAAGAGATGCTTTAATGGCCTTATACAACGCAACTGGTGGAGATAACTGGACTGATAATACAAATTGGAATTCGGAGGCTCCTCTAGGAGATTGGTATGGAGTGATTACTGATAATGATGGACAGGTTATAGATTTATCATTGTATGATAATAATCTCACTGGCTATCTTCCCACTGAAATTGGAGATTTATCATTTCTTGCAAAATTGGGCTTGGGAGGTAATTCCATAGGAGGCGATTTCCCAGCGAGTATTGCAAATTTAATCAATTTAGAAGATTTAATTCTAGATGAAAGTTCTATAACTGGAACCCTTTTTACCGAGATGCAAAATATGACCAACTTAAAACGTATTGGATTAACTGGTAATAATTTTAGTGGCGAAATACCAGATTGGATTGGGAATTTAACAGCATTAGAAGAATTGGGACTATCCACAAATAATTTCTCCGGTTCTATTCCAAATTCAATTGGAAATCTAAGTCAATTAGTTAAGTTAAAGTTGGATGAAAATAGTTTAACTGGTATCATTCCTACAGAAATTGGAAATTTAATAAATCTGCAAATAATAGAGTTGTATGACAATCAGTTATCTGGTGGTATTCCTATTTCTATAGGTGATATGGTTAGCCTTACTGAGTTAAATTTGAGTTCGAATCAGTTAACTGGTGAAATTCCAACAGAAATAAGTGGTTTAACAAATCTTCAAGGAATCATTTTGGTTAACAATCAATTAAGTGGATCTATTCCGGTAAGTATAGGGAATATAAGTGGTTTGTTATACTTCATGCTTTCACAGAATCAGTTCTCAGGATTTATTCCAACAGAAATTGGAAATTTGACTAACTTACAATATTTATGGTTAGATGATAACCAATTTATTGGTGAGCTGCCTGCCAGTATTGCTGGATTACAAAGTTTGGCGGAGTTTCGAGTGAACTCAAATTATATTGATGTGATTCCTTCAGCTTTTTCTTCACTACAAATTGAGTCCTCAGATTTCTCATCTAATGACTTAACTTTTGAAGATATTGAAAATCTTCCAGCTAATGCTGGATATAACCCTCAAAATACTTTTCATGCCCACGATACTACTTATCTAGAAACTGGGATCACAGGTTTAATTCAATTGGATTTTGATGGGGAAGTTATAGGTAGTGAGTATAATTGGTATAGAGAAGGTGTATATGCAGCAACTACTTCTGGAAATAGTATTCTGGCAACAGAAGGTCCCGGGATTACCTATTTTTCACTAGAAATTACAAATACAGCATATCCAGATTTTATATTAAATGTTGATTCTATAGTCGTTATAACGGAATCCCCCGATGTGGAAAAAGCGGCTTTAATGGCTTTGTATAATGCCACAGATGGAGACAACTGGACTGTAAACACCAACTGGAATTCTACTAGCCCATTATATGAATGGTATGGCGTAAGTACAGATATTGATGGACATGTGATGGAGATATTCTTAACAAATAATAATTTAACAGGGGAGCTACCAGTAGAAATTGGCGACTTAACATATTTAAAGAATCTTTACCTCTATGAAAATACAGTGGGTGGTATAATTCCTGCAGAAATTGGAAACTTAATTAACCTAGAGTTCTTTAATATGTATTTGAATACTATTGCTGGACCATTGCCAGCTGAATTAGGAAGCTTAACTTCATTAAAGGAATTAGTATTAAATCAAAATAACATTGATGGTATTATACCTCCAGAATTAGGAAACCTAAATGTTTTAGAAAAAATTTGGCTTCAGGAAAATGAATTAACAGGTAGTATTCCAATAGAATTAGGAAATATAGATTCTTTGAATTATTTAAACCTTTCCTATAACCAATTAGTTGGTGAATTACCATCTGAATTAGGTGGTTTATCTAAAATGGAAAACTTTATGTTGTCAGAGAATGGTTTTTACGGTGTTATTCCTGATGAATATGGAAACCTAAGTTTGCTGCATGATTTTCGTATTGATGGAAATAGTATTACAGGCGATATCCCTGCAACTTTTGAAAATTTGAGTAACCTTTCTTTGTTCTATTTTAATTCAAATGATATTATCAATATACCCTCTTCTATTTCAACTCTAAATATTATAGATGGAAATTCCTCAGAGAATCAACTCACATTTGAAGATGTTCAAAATTTACCAGATAATATTTATTATGCACCTCAAAAAAGGGTGTCCATAAAAGATACTATTCAATTAGTTTTTGATGAAGAGTATGAATATGTCTTAAACTTTGATCAGGGAGTTGCTGGTAATGATTATAATTGGTACCGAGATGGTGATTTTTATGAAAATAATTCTACGGGTATTATTATTATATCTGAACAGTCAAACGGATTGACTCATTATTATCATGTGAATATTAGTAATAGCATTTATCCAGATTTATATCTTGAAACAGATTCCTTGATGGTTAAAGAGGCATCTTGTAACCTATCCTTATCAGTTGAACATACAAATGTGACTTGTACTGGTTTGAATGATGGTAGTATTAATATTTCTCCTTCTAATGGCTTAGAACCATATGAGTATAGTATTGATAATGGGGATACTTGGTTTACAGATAATCTATTTAATGATCTCTTAGCAGGAGATTATCAAGTCAAGGTCCGTGATGCCAATAATTGTGAACTTACTGAATTAGTTACGGTTAGTGAGCCTAGTTCAGGAGTGGATTTTACAGAGGATGTCACAAATATTCTGTGTTTTGGAGATAATAATGGAGCAATAGTGATAACTGGAACTGGAGGAACGCCCGATTATCAATACTCCATAGATGATGGTGAAAATTTC
>NZ_JABKBZ010000262.1:0-613 GCF_013166635.1 Lentimicrobium sp. S6
CTGATATTATTCAGCTAGGATTTCAAAATACAGCAAATGGTAAATATTCTATAGGAGTTTTAGATACTGATGGCATTGCAAGTGCTGAATTAGAAGACACCAAACTCAACATTTTTCACGATTTAAGCCAAGGTGCTTATGAATTCGATTGGAATATGGAAGATTCAGAGGAGCGTTTCATACTGCATCTTAAGGCTACCGCAACTGAAGAACTCGTTGAACAAGAAGCACAAGTATATAGTTCTAATGGTCGAGTTTATATTCGACAGACCTCCCCTATGGCATTTCAGTCTATACAAATATTTGATTTAGTGGGACGAGTGGTTTATTCAAGTAGCTTAAATCAATCAGAACTACAGAATATTAATTTGAGCCATTTAAAAGGTACTTATTTAGTTCAATTGAGTGGAGAGAGTAAAAACCAAACCAACAAAGTCATTTTATAAAAGATATATGATTCATCTGTCTTTTCCCCATCCCCAAGGGCATTAGCGTTAACTTAAGCTGTCTATTTTTTTAAGTTACAGATATACATATGATTACAAGACTATTTCTTTCTGACTTCTTTGTTTTTTACTCTTTTTAATACAAAGGTGTTTTTATCTTCAAGCAC
>NZ_JABKBZ010000263.1:0-592 GCF_013166635.1 Lentimicrobium sp. S6
ACACCAATCGGAGCAATTTCGCCAGTGGTTTCATCAATGCCATCCCAAGGTTGTAGGTAGTTATCGGTTTCATAAACCTGCTTGCCCCAACGGTTGAAGATTTTAAAACGATAGCTCTTGTCCTCGAAGTACCTTCCTTGTGGACCAAAATACTCGTTCACTCCATTACCATTGGGAGAAAATGCATTTGGAACAAAGAAGCGAAGCACAGGATAAACCACAAAATAACTATCTGTTGAGTCCAAACAACCATCCATAGACTCCGCATACAGCTTTAAGCTGAACCTGCCTGTGTCTTGGATTTGCTCGTATACATGTGGTTCGTAGACATCCTCCCAAAGAATAGTATCCGACATGAGCCACTCATAATATACGGCGTTTTCACTGGTATTGGTCAGGATGATATCTTGTATCTCAGTAATAGCTACAGAGTCCGGATAAACCTCAAAAGAAGGAATCGGCATAGAATATAAGCTGATCATCTCCACGATGCTATCTGTTGCTACACAAGCCGAGTCACTGGTGGCTGTGAGGCTCACTGTGAACAATTCATTCAACTGCTCTTCAAAAGGAATATAAGTATGTAAAATGG
>NZ_JABKBZ010000264.1:0-590 GCF_013166635.1 Lentimicrobium sp. S6
AAATATTTAGGAAAATTAATGTGTGAAAATGAAACAAATTAATGTGTAAATTTAGCCTAGAAATTATAGCTGTTCACACTGGCACAATAACGTCGGTATGACTGGCACAATAACGCCGGTATATCCAAAGATTTCATACTGAGCTTATTGATTGCCACTGTACCTTAAACATATCAATGAAACTTATCATTTGGCAAAAGACCAAATCAAATATTTATAACCCAGCGCTCCGCCCTGGGCTATAAATATTGCGCTGTTGTGCAGCTTCTAGAAAAAGGATATTATTATTATTCAATATTGTATGTATAGTTAAGCGAGGAAATTCTATACATAAAGTCAAATCAAAATCTGAAAGACGAGCGGTGGCCCGACAAAATAGCGGGCCAGCTTTGGCCTTGTGGGTGGAAGCTTTATTTTGTCTGGCTTTTGGGTTACTTTTTTCCACAAAAAAGTAATAATCGGAAAAGATTTCATACTGAGCTTATTGATTGCCACTGTACCTTAAACATATCAATGAAACTTATCATTTGGCAAAAGACCAAATCAAATATTTATAACCCAGCGCTCCGCCCTGGGCTATAAATATTGCG
>NZ_JABKBZ010000265.1:0-590 GCF_013166635.1 Lentimicrobium sp. S6
AGGATAAGCCCAAGCCCGGTACCTTCTTCGTTATTTGTTCCTTTGGTTGAATAGCTTTCGCTAAGAGTGAAGAGTTTTTCAATTCTATCTTTAGGTATTCCAATCCCCGTATCGCTTACCGAAATTATTAATTCGTTTGGCTTTTCTTGCGCCGATACCATGATTTCGCCACCTGGTTTGGTAAACTTTATAGCGTTCGAAACCAAGTTCCTGATTACTGTACTTATCATGGCCTTATCGGCAAAAGCAATGGCTTTGGGAGAAATTTCCTTTTTAAGGGTAATGGATTTTTGTCCGGCTATTGTTTGGAATAAACCTACGGTTTCGTTGCAAAGGTCTGCTATTTTCAAATACTCCGGCATAAATTCCATACGTCCGGTTTGCGACCGCGACCATTCCATGAGGTTCATCAGCAAATCAATTGCCCGCTGTGATGAATCGAGGATAATTCCGGCATATTTCTCAATACCATCGTAATCCTCTTTCTGAACCTGCTCGACAAGTAAGGCGCTAAAACCCATAATTCCATTGAAAGGACTTTTGAGATCGTGGGCTATGATAGAGAAAAATTTGTCTTTTTCGGCGTTGAT
>NZ_JABKBZ010000266.1:0-588 GCF_013166635.1 Lentimicrobium sp. S6
TTGGTGTTGCCTCATCTACCGACTTAACGATAACTAAATCTGAAATTGGATTTGGGGTTGTTAAGGCATCATCCTCATTGTTACTTGGGTCTGGATCGTCTTCGGTTCCAGTGAGTGTTGCTGTGTTTGTATAATCACCAGTAGCATTAACTGTACAAGTAATTTCTAAACTCGTATCTGCTCCATCGGCTAAATTACCTATGGTCCAAATTCCTGTGGCAGTAGCATAAGCTCCAGATCCATTATCTGATACATAAGTATATCCTGTTGGTAGATTTTCTGTAACTGCTACTCCTGTTGCTGCACTTGGTCCATTATTGCTCACTTCAAGAGTGAAGATTACTTGATCTCCAACATTTGGTGTTGCCTCATCTACCGACTTAACGATAACTAAATCTGAAATTGGATTTGGGGTTGTTAAGGCATCATCCTCATCGTTACTTGGGTCTGGATCGTCTTCGGTTCCAGTGAGTGTTGCTGTGTTGGTATAATCTCCAGTAGCATTAACTGTACAAGTAATTTCTAAACTCGTATCTGCTCCATCGGCTAAATTACCTATAGTCCAAATTCCTGTGGCTGTAACATAAG
>NZ_JABKBZ010000267.1:0-583 GCF_013166635.1 Lentimicrobium sp. S6
GGATTTACCAGAATAAGGCATTATGGCTTTTTATCAAGCGCTTCTAAACGAAAATCATTGGCCATTATTCGTAGTCATCTAGGGGTATCCTCTTCATCAGAAAGCACTATATTGACTTGGCAAGAAATTGCTTTTAAAAAAATGGGGATACAGCCCGGTATTTGTAAATGCTGTGGCGGTGAAATGCTCATTATTCAAACTTTTACCAATAAGTTTAGAAACAATCATCAAAGAGCTCCTCCGGAAAACACTAAACCTTTGAAAGTAAGTATAAGTATATCAACACAATAAAAGAATATGAGTCATCTTAATGGAAGAATTATGCATCAATCAATCAAATAATCAGAAATAATCAGAATAACGACCCTGCTAAAATCAAAAAACAGAAAAGCTCTTGAATACTTCTAAACCCGAGTTCGATTATAAAAACAGAGCTAATTGATCGTCTTTCTCCAAATCATATTTTATAGAAGGTTTTTTAGCAAAGAATGAATATGCGATAAGAGCGGCGATAATATTGGAGATAAAATTTTCAAAACTTCTGTGCCTAGAATGTTCAATTTGGCACATGTTTTTTAGTTCA
>NZ_JABKBZ010000268.1:0-577 GCF_013166635.1 Lentimicrobium sp. S6
GATATTTCAGTGGTAACAGACGAAGCTGATAATTGTACAGCTAACCCAACAGTAGCTTTCGTATCCGATTCTGATGATGGATTAAGCAATCCAAAAACAATCACAAGAACATATTCAGTAACAGACGACTGTGGAAACACAATTAATGTAACACAAGACATTATTATAGAGGATGCTACGAATCCAGTATTCGCAGCAGCCCCAGCCGATGTCACTGTAACATGTATCGACGATGTCCCAGTGATGAGCAATTTATCTTGGACAGATAATTGCGATGGTTCAGGAAGTGTAGCCGGAACAGACGCTGCTATAGTTGGCACAGATTGTAACGGAACTGTCACCAGAACATGGACTTATACAGATGGAGGCGGAAATACAGCATCTACAACACAGACTATTACAGTCTTAGATAATGTAAATCCAACAGCAAGCAATCCAGCCAATATTACCATAGAATGTATCGCCAGTTTACCAACGGCTGATATTTCAGTGGTAACAGATGAAGCAGATAATTGCACAGCTAATCCAGTTGTCGCCTTTGTAAGTGATGTGGATGATGGAAATACAAATCCCAAGA
>NZ_JABKBZ010000269.1:0-575 GCF_013166635.1 Lentimicrobium sp. S6
GAAATTTTTATTGTTGGTTTTGACTATGTTATACGCACGGATTACAAATCCGCGCTAGCGGGAAATTTAATAAATTGATTGTCTATCTTGTTGTTATACGCACGGAAAACATTTCCGCGCTAGCGGGACTATACAATGCAGTATCTAATTTTGAAATTAAACTCTGTGAATGAAGTGACGAAGTAACATATACTATAACAATTGTGATAATTAATCTAATGAATTTCATATATTATTTATTAAAGGTTTTTTCTAAACACACCATATTGACCAAATGCTTTCATCAACCCAATTTGTATAGGGCTTGTAACATTAAATTCATATACCCCTACAGAACTATGATGATATACCTTTATTCCCGCTAGCGCGGATTTGCAATCCGTGCGCCATATAACGCTGTTTACCATATCATTAAACATAGTTCTTCAATTCAGGATTTTCTAAAATAACATTCAATACAAAAGACAACTCAGCATAATTCCGTGCAGTGCTAAACAAATATTCCTCTGGTCTTTCAACTAGCATTTCTTGAACTGGATTCTGATGAATATAGTTTAACTTCTCATAAAAGAACT